>DATHLI010000496.1:0-6348 GCA_035488355.1 bacterium
GAGGTCCACCGCCGAGAACTCCTGCCTCTGGAGCCCCGCGCTGAGCTCGCTGATCGTCAAGAAGAGGGGATTGTCCATCGCCTACGGCCTGAAGACGAAGGCCGGCTCGGTGGCGAACGGCACCTTCGCGTCGTTCAGCGCTTCGCTCGCCTCAGCCTGGGACTTGAGCACCTCGCGCAACTCGCGGGCGGGGGACGGCTGCCCGCGGGCTTTCCGTCTGCTATGAGCGGGAGGCCGCGGGCGCCTTCGCGCTCGACGGCCTGGTCGTCTCGGCACGCTCTTTCAGTACCACAGGGGCCAGCCGTTCTCCTGGAAAACGGCGCGTCCGGGCGACCCGCGCTAGCCGCGCCGCCGGCGGTCCCACACCTCGGGATTGACCAGGCGCGGAGGGCGCTCGTCCGCCAGCACCTGCAGGACTTGCTCGGCCGCGGAGAGCGACAGCCGGCGGTTCGTCTCGTGGCTCAGCCCGGCGATGTGCGGAGTGACGATCACGTTCTCGAAGGCATACAGGGGATCCGGATCGCTCGGGGGCTCGGGATCGAAGACGTCGATGCCCGCGCCCGCGATCCGGCCGTCGCGGAGAGCGTTGCAGAGCGCTCCCGGGTCCACGACCCCGCCCCGCGCGCAGTTGATCAGATACGCCGTCGGCTTCATCACCGCCAGTTCGCCCGCGCCGATGACGTGGCGCGTCCCCTCCGTCAGCGGCGTGTGCACGGTCACGAAGTCCGCATCGCGGAGGAGATCGTGGAGGTCTCGCCGGCGCTCCACCCCCGCGGCGGCGAACACCCCGTCCTCGAGGAATGGATCGTAGCCCAGCACGCGCGCGCCGAACGCCGCCGTGCAGATGCCCGCCACCCGCCGGCCGATGAACCCAAACCCGACGACGCCCACGGTCTTGCCCGAGAGCTCGACGCCGAGGTCGGCCCCGAGCAGCCGCTCCCGGCAGGCCCACCCCTTCCGCCGGAGCCGGCGGTCGCCCATCACGATCCGCCTGGCGAGCGCGAGCATCAGGCCGACGGCGTGCTCCGCCACCGGGTTCGGACCGATCCCCACGTTGTTGACGACGGGGATCCCGGCCGCCGTCGCCGCGGCGATGTCGATGTTGTCGACGCCCGCGCCCGCGGTGCCGATCACCCGAAGGCGCGGCGCCGCCGCGATCAGGTCCTTGGTGATCCGCGCCGGCAGGCGGACGATGAGCCCGTCGGCCGCCCCCAACGCCTGGGCCAGGCGCTTTGGGGGGGAATCGGCGGGAACGATCTCGATCTCCGCCCGGGCCGCCAGCAATTCCTGGCCGGACGGATGGAGCATGGGGTTGAGCAGCACGATCCTCGACATGGGTCCCCCCTTACCGTCCCTTCCAACCTCTGTTTGCCGTTTGTTTCAATTCGGTTTGGAGCCCCCGCAGGGGGAGATCGCCCCCATCCGAGCGAGGGTCTCGAGCGTCTCGCAGAGAGGAAGGCCCACGATGTTCGTGTAGGACCCTTCGATTCTCCGCACCATGCCGGCGGCCCGGCCCTGAATCGCATAGGCGCCGGCCTTGTCGAACGGGCGCTCGGCGGCCACATAGGCGGTGATCTCCTCATCGCCCAGCGATCGAAAGGACACCCGCGTCGTGACCGCCTCGACGTGGATTCGGTCCACCGCGGCGTCGTACACCGCGTATCCGGTGACGACGTCGTGGACCTCCCCCGAGAGCGTTCGCAGCATCCGCTCGGCGTCGGCCGCATCGCGTGGTTTGCCCAGCACTTCCCCGTCCAGCACCACCACCGTGTCCGCGCCGATGAAGAAGCGCCCGGGATGCGACGCCGCGACGGCGCGGACCTTCTCCGCGGCCAGCCGCCGGACGTGCCCCTCCGGGGTCTCCCCCGGACGGAGCTCCTCGGGGATGCCGCTGGGGACCACGTTGACCACGATGCCGGCGGAGGCGAGGAGCTCCGCCCGCCGGGGCGACGCCGACGCGAGCACGATCTCAGCGGTGGGCCGGCTCACCGATCGCCCGCCTGCTCACACGACCGGCGCGCCCGGGAGATGCAGCGTCCGGGCGAGCTGGGCCACCTGCGCGAGCGCCTCGGGCAAGGTCAGCCGGCGATAGTCCAGGTCGGCGACCAGGAGCCGGATCCCGAGGACTTCGTACCGCGCGGCGAGGTCGGGCGTGAGGGGGTGACTCACCCCGGGACGCGCGCTGAGGAAGAGGTCGGACATCGAGCGCCCCGCCCGCGCCGTCCACTCGCGGAGCCGCCCCAGCCGTTCGGCGACCTGCTCGGGCAGGAGATTCAAGGGATGCCACCCGTCGCAGACCTCGGCCACGCGGCGCAGCGCGACATCGCTCTCGCCTCCCCCCAGCACCGGCAGCCGGGCACCCTGAGCCGGCTTGGGGTCCAGCCCGAACGGCGGCAGCCGGTAGAACCGCCCCTGGAAGCTGACGGGGTCGGGTCCCCAGCAGGCCTTGAGGATGCGGATCGCCTCCTTCATGCGCGGTCCGCGATCCTCGAACGATTGCCCCAGCAGGTCGAACTCCTCTTTGAGCCACCCCGCGCCCACGCCGAGGATCATCCGCCCGCCGGTGAGGGCGTCCAGGGTCGCCACCGTCTTGGCCACGAGCAGCGGAGGCCGCAGCGGAAGGATCAGGACCGAGGTGCCGAGCCGGACCCTGCGGGTCACCGCGCCCACCCAGGTCAACGCGGTGAACGCATCGAGGTACGGGATGGTCGGCGGCCAGGGGGGCTTCCGGTCGGCCCGGTACGGGTACGGGCTCGCCGACTGTTCGGGGAGGGCGATGTGATCGGTGACCCAGAGCGACGCGTACCCGACCGCTTCCGCCAGCGTCGCGACCGCCATCAGGGCGTCGGGCGCGGCCAGCGGCCCCGCGGACGGCAGCGTGATCCCGTACTCCACGCACGGGGTGTTGGCGTAGGGGCGGGGAATGTCCTCCCATGAAGGGCCCCACGCGGTCCCGGCGAATGGGGAGCAGCGTCGCGCATGGCTCAGACCGACCACGCCGCAGTGCTCGATACCATCCGCCGCGCCTACGGGGTCGCCGTGCGCGACCTGAGAGCGTGCTACAACCCCGACGGCATCGTCGCGGGGCGCCTCCACTTCAACGCCTACTGGGCGCGGGACGGGTTTTGGGCGGTGTTCGGCGCGCTCGCGCTGGGGGACCACGGCCAGGCGCGGGCGGAACTGGAGACCTTCACGAAGTATCAGTTTCCCTCCGGCAAGTTCCCAGTCCGGGTCGAATTCGTGGGGCATCATTTCACCGGCTACAACACGCTGCGGTCTCGCCCGAAAGTGGTCGGCCGCGCCGGAGGGATTTTCGCCGACCCGATCGATCCCACCGCGCTCTATCTCATCGCCGCCCGGGAGTACCTGCAGCGCACGGGCGACATGTCGTTCTGTGAACGGTTCGACCCCGTAATGGACCGGGCGATCCGCTGGCTCGGCCGCCACGATCATGACGGCGACGGCCTGATCGAGTCCTACTGGCTCGCGGACTGGATGGACTCGATCATCAAGCGGAACAAGGTCTTCAACCTCAATGTGATCTACCTGGAGGGACTGCGGGCCTATGCCTGGCTCAAGGACATGAACGGCCGCGCCGCGGAAGCCGCGGAGATCCGCCGGACGTCGACGCGGGTGCTCGAGCGGCTGCAGATCTTCTGGGCCGGCGAGTACTTCAGCGACTGGCTCTACCACTCCAGGCGAGGGGGATTCTCATCCGACGGCAACGTCCTCGCCATGCTCTTCGGCCTCGCGTCCGGCGATCAGACGCGGCGAATCCTGGGCTACATCCGGGAGCAGGCGCTCGACCGCACGACCCCGCTCCGGGTTTGCCACCCTGTGTATTCGCCGTGGCGGGTCTTTCCGGTGTACTATCTGGCCGGCATCCCCGACTACCACCGGACGCTGATCTGGCCGTGGCTGGGCACCCTCTGCGCGGTCTCCAAAGCCCGGCAGGGAGACCGGGAGGGCGCCTTCGCCGACCTCGCCCGGATCGGGGAATGGTACCTGCGCTACAACGCGGTGAACGAGGTGTACGATGCCGGCGGCACGCCGGTGACCCGGCGATTCTACACCGCCGAAGTGCCGTTTGCCTGGAACGCCGGGGTCTATATCTACGCCGTCCACGAACTGGGACTGGCCGGCGGGTTCAGCGTGTAGCGATGCCGGCGGCCCTCAGGCTTCTTGAGGCCTGCGCAGCTCGACACCGGCCCAGGCCAGCCAGATGACGTCGAACACGATGGTGCCGAGAAACACGGGGAACGAGGCCGAGGCGGCCACGCCCGCAAGGCTCAGCAGTCCCGCAATGACACCCACCCACCCAGCGATGGGATTGAGGGCGGCGGTCTCGATGACCGCCCACCCGGCGATGAGCAGCGCCGCGCCCACGAACGCATTCCCCAGCACCTGGGCGCCCCCGGTCGCGGCGTGGAGGGCCAGCCAGGCCTGGCCCCCCCCGACCTGATCGTTCACCGCGTAGTCGGCGAGTTGAAGGCCCCCCTTCCACTGCATCAGGGAAGACAGCGCATATCCCCCCAACCCCACAGTGGCGAAATAGAGAAAAGTGGATGCTCTAGTTGGCGCGTCTTCCTTCAGCCGGTTCGAGAGACCAATCGTGAACACGATCCCAAAAGCGGCGGCAAGGGTCCCGACGATGCCCACCAACCGCCAGAGACCGCGCTTCATGGCGATCATCGCCAGCGCCTGGGCGGGATCGCCGGCGGTGTGTGGATCCATCCCCATGGCCATCGTGAGGATCAGGAACAGGACGAGCAGGACGGCGCCCACGATGCCCGCCGTGCCGCCATTGCGCTGGGTCGTGTCCATTCCGCATACCCCCTGGATTGCCCCGAGGAACAGGATTCACCCGACAGCGTACGGCACGGTGCCGCTCCGCCCCTGCCGGGCGGTCGTCAAGACATCCGGATGTCGAGCCAGCCGTACGGCGTCACCCGGACCTGGTCGCCCGCGCGTACCACCACCGTCGTCGTCGCGGACTCGAAGATCGCCGGGCCGGCGATCTCAGCCTTGGGCGTCAGAGTATCCCACCGATAGACCGGAACCTCCGTCCACGCGCCCAGATAGGCGCGCCGCAGCTTCGCCGGAGCCGCGGCCCCGGCGGTGAGGGCCCGAGGTTCCACCGGGGTGACCGGGAGGGCGCGGACGATCGTCAGGCGGGCATTGACCAGCACGACATCCTGATCCTCGGCGCTGTAGGTATAGAGCGCCTCGTGGCGGCGGCGGAAGCGCTCGACAACCTGATCGATCAGATCCGGCGCGTCCATCGCCAGGCCGTCGAGCGGCACACCGATCTCATAGATCTGCTCTCCATACCGCATGTCCAGCGACTTCCGGAAGAGAGGCGAGCCCGTCGCGGCCTCCCCGAGACGCATGCGCCCCTCGGCCTCCATCTCCGCAAAGAGGCGGCCGAGACCGGCCGCTCCCACCCGGTGCACCTCCCCGACCTGCGTCCGCACGAGCTCGTACCGGAGGTCGGTCGCCAGCATCCCCCAGGCGGAGAGCACCGCGGCCACACGGGGGATGACCACGCGGCCGATCTCGAGTTGCCGCGCGACCTGGGTGATGTGGAGGCCGGCCGCGCCGCCGAACGCGAGGAGGGTGAACCGGCGGGGATCGACCCCGCGCCGCACCGAGACGATCCGGATCCCCTCGGCCATGTTGGTGTTGACGACCTTGTGGATCCCCTCGGCGGCCAGAGCGGCCGAGCAGCCGAGGTGGCCGGCGACCTGATCCACCGCGCGCTGTCCCGCCCCGGCGTCCAGCAGTGTCCGGCCCCCCAGGAAGTTTGCCGGGTCCAGGAATCCCAGCACCACGCTGGCATCGGTGACCGTCGCGGCGGACCCGCCCCTGCCGTAACAGGCCGGTCCGGGCACGGCGCCGGCGCTCTGCGGTCCGACGTGGAGAATGCCCGCGGGGTCCACACGGGCAATCGAGCCGCCGCCGGCGCCGAGCGTGTGGATATCTAGGCTCGGGAGCGCCACCTTGTGCCCGCCGACGACCTTGTCGCCGGTGATGGGCGGCTCGCCCCCTTCGAGCAGTGCGATGTCGGTGCTGGTGCCGCCCATGTCGAAGGTGATGAAGTCGCCGCCGCCAAGGAGGCGTCCGCAGTACCGGCTCCCGGCCAGGCCTCCGGCCGGGCCCGACAGGATCGCCCCGGCCGCGAGCCGCACCGATTCCTCGATCCCCGCGACCCCGCCGTGCGACTGCATGATGAGGACGTCGCCGCGGTACCCGGCGTCCGTGAGCCGCGTCGCCAGCATCCCGAGGTAGCGGGACAGGGCCGGCCCCACGTAGGCGTTCACGACGGTCGTGCAGACCCGCTCGTATTCC
>DATHLI010000497.1:0-6328 GCA_035488355.1 bacterium
CCTCTACCGGGCGTCCGTGGGTCTGCTGGACCGCCTCGCACCGCTCCCGCGGCCGGTCCGGCTGATCGGGGTGAGCGTCTCGGGGCTCGGCCGGGTCGGCCTGACGCAGGTGTCGCTCTTCGGGGAAGAAGAGGAGCACGCACGCGTCGATCAGGTCGTGGACGCGATCAACGAGCGGTTCGGCGAAGGGACCGTGCGCCAGGCCCGCGCGGTTGAGGGCGACGATCCGGAAGACGGTTCCTAGCCGGCGGGTTGGTCGGTGGCCTGAAGCACCGATTCCTTCAACACACCGATGAACGGAAGGTTCCGGTACTGTTCCCGGTAGTCCAATCCGTACCCCACCAGGAACCGGTCCGGCGCCTCGAAGCCCCGGTAGGCGATGGGCAGGCTCTCGAGGATGCGCCGGCGCGGCCGGTCCAGCAGGGTGCAGACCTGGAGGCTCGCCGGGGACCGGGCCTGCAGGAGCCGCAGGAGATACCCGGCGGTCAGGCCGGTATCGATGATGTCCTCGACCAGCAGGACGTGGAGGCCGGTGATCTCGTGATCGAGGTCCTTGATCAGCCTCACAGCGCCGCTCTCAGCGGGGGCGCTGCCGTAGCTCGTGATGGCCATGAAGTCCATGGCGATCGGGATCGTGATCGCGCGGCTGAGGTCGGTGACGAAGTAGACGGCCCCCTTCAGCACCGAGATCAGCAGGGGCGAACGGCCGGCGTAGTCCCGGGAGATGTCACGCGCGAGCTCGGCGACCCGGGCGGCGATCTGTTCTTGCGTGAGGAGGATCTCCTCGATATCCGCGGGGCCCGTCACCGGGCCGCGGCCGCCGGATGCAGTCCGTACTTGAGCAGTAATTGCCGGAAGTCCCGGCCGTAGAAGATCTTGATGTGCACGTCGGGATACAGTTCGCGCAGGCGCCGGAGCTTGCGGTTCTTCTCCGTCACGAGGCTCTGCTTGAGGGTGGTCAGTTCGATGTAGAGATTGTACTCGGGAAGGTAGAAGTCCGGGTTGAAGCTCTCGATCACGCGCCCGCGCTCGTCCCACTCCAGGGGGAAACTTTGGGGCTCGTATTCCCAATCGATCCCATAAAAATCGAGGATCTTGGCGAACTCAGCTTCGCTGTTGTGGGCGAACCGGACAGCGTTTGTCGCGCTGCCCTTGACGGCCCTCACCGGACCTGGGGTACCTCTCGCCCTGGCATGTGGTACGCATGCTACCCATAGTATAGCGGCCGATGTAGAAATAATCAAGAACACCCGTCCGCCATTTGCGGCGGCGGGCCCCGTTTCAAGGAAAAGTCGCCAGGGCGCCGAACGAGTGCTACTATATAGGGAAGGAGCTCGCACGATGAACACAACGCCGAACGCGGGGTCTCAGACCGACCCCCAGGCACCAGAACACGAACTTGAGCGGCTCCTTCAACAGCTGCGGAGCGCAGATGTCACGCTGCGCAGCGACGCGGCCCACGCGCTTGGGAAGCTGGCGGACGAGCGCGCCGTTGCCGCCCTGGCGGAGGCGCTGCGCGATTCGGACGAGTACGTCCGGAAGAGCGCCGTCATGGCGTTGCGCCGCATCGGCGGCGTCAAGGCCATGGAGGCCATGCGCGCGGCGCTGGCCGATCGGTCCGAGCAGGTCTGCCTTCAGGCGGTCAAGGGGCTGGGAGAGCTCCGGGATGCCGGGGCCGTCGAAGCCCTGATCAAGGTGCTGGCCCGGCGCGAGCGGTCCCTGGTGGCCGCGGCGACCGAGGCGCTGTCGCGCATCGGCCCCGAGGCCGTCCCCCATCTGATGGAAGCGTTCAAGGATCGCTACCTTCGCCGGCGGATCGGTCCGCAGATCTGGCGCATCCTCACCGAGATGGGTCCGCGCGTGGTCGACCCGCTGATCAGCGCGCTGGCCGACGACAATTACTACATCAGGCTGACGGCGCTGACCATTCTCGGTCGGATCGGCGACAAGCGTGTGGTCGAGCCGATCCTCCGCATCTTTCTCAGCGATCCCCGGCTGCAGGAGACGGTCGTGGGAACGATCTCCAAGCTCGAGGAGCGCGGGGTCCTGACGCTGCCCAGCGGCGATCGCGAGGTCGTGCTGCCGGTCGAGGTGGTCCAGGCGTTTGCGCAGGACGACCGGGAGGCCGTCATCGCCGCGCTCAACCAGGCGATGGAGAACCCGAACGTGAAGGTCCGGCGGTTCTCGCTGCGGGTGCTCTACACCCTGCTGGGGGACGCGACATTCGAGCACCTCCTCCGGTACCTGGCGGACGACGACGCCGACGTCAAGCGGCTCGTGATCCGCCTGCTCAGCAAACTGCGGGACAAGCGGGTCATCGATCCGCTGGTCAGCCTCCTCCTGAAAGACGGCGGGCAGGTCGAGGAAGCCATCTGGGACGCGCTCAAGGTGCTGACCAACCTGCACGAGTATGAAGAGCTGCGCAAGCGTGTGGCCCACGAAAAGGCCGGCACACGCCCGGTGGTCAAGACCTATAAGAAGAAGGACGTCTCGCCGGACTGGTGGCGCGATCAGGACTGATCCGCATCTCTTGGGACGGGGGCGATGCCGCCGCCCGCCCCGGCCTACGGCGTGAGCCAGGACGACGATCCCCCCACGATCCCATGACCTCCGAGACGCCGTCGTGTGACCACCCCGTCGGCGGCGCCCGCGTCCGCGTCGTCAGGGGAGATATCACCGCGCTGTCCTGCGAGGCGATCGTGAATGCCGCCAACAACCACCTCTGGATGGGCGGGGGTGTGGCCGGCGCGATCAAGCAGCGCGGCGGACCGGAGATCGAACAGGAGGCGATGCGCCGGGGTCCGGTGCCCGTCGGCGAAGCCGTCGCCACCGGCGCCGGCCGGCTGCCGGCCCGCTACGTGATCCACGCGGTGACGATGGGACAGGACCTCGCCACCAGCGAGCCGAGCATCCGTGCGGCCACGCGCAGCGCCCTCCGGCTGGCCGACCGTCTGGGGCTGCGCTCGATCGCGCTTCCCGCGCTGGGGACGGGCGTGGGAGGCTTTCCGGTCGATCGCGCGGCGGCGGCGATGGTTGACGAGGTCGCCGCGCACCTCTCGCACGGCAGCGGATTGAGCGAGGTCGTCCTCGCCCTGTACGACGCCCCCGCCCACGCCGCCTTCGTGCAGGCCCTCCGCCGCCTCGCGCGCTGATGCGCGTCCTGCTCACGAACGACGACGGGCTGGGCTCGCCTGGGCTGCTCGCCCTCGCCCGCGCGCTGCGGCCGGTGGCCGACGTCCTGGTCGTCGCCCCCGAACACGAGCGCAGCGCGGCGAGCCATGCCATCACACTCCACAAGCCCCTGCGCGCCGTGCCGGCCGCGCTGGGGGACACCGGGCTCCCCGCCTGGGCGACGAACGGCACGCCGGCGGACTGTGTGCTGCTGGCGGTGCTCGACCTATTGGGCCGTCCGCCCGACGTCGTGGTGTCCGGGATCAACGTCGGCGCCAACCTCGGGATGGACCTGATCTACTCCGGGACCGTGTCCGGGGCCGTCGAAGCGACGCTGTTCGGCATCGCGGCCATCGCCGTCTCCGTCGCGTCGTTCACCGACATCCACTGGGGGCCGGCGGCGGCGTTCTCCGCGCATCTGGCCCAGGAAGTCCACCGGCACGGCCTTCCCAAAGACACCTTCCTCAACGTCAACATTCCCAACCTGCCCGCGGAGAAGATCCGGGGCGTGGAGACCACCCGGCAGAGTTCCCGGCGGTACGTCAACCGGCTGGAGAAACGGGCGGATCCCCGGGGCCGCGACTACTACTGGCTGACGGGGGCGGCCGAGGCCGGCAGCGCCGATCCCGGAACCGATGCGGAGGCGGTGGCCGAAGGCCGGATCTCGGTCACCCCGCTGAGGCTGGACATGACCTACGAGGAGCTCCGGGCAAGCATCCGGTCATGGGATCTCGGGTGGCCGCTGCGGTGATCCCCGGCGCGGGGCCGGATGGGCAGGATCCCGCGATGGTCGAGTTCTGCCGGGTGAGCAAGCGCTATTCGACCGGTGTGACCGCGCTCTCCGACGTCACGCTGCGCATCGACCCCGAAGAATTTGTCTTCATCGTCGGCCCGACCGGGACCGGAAAATCCACGCTGATGAAGCTGATCTATCGAGAAGAGCGGCCGTCGAGCGGGACCGTGCTCGTCGCCGGGCGCGATGTGACCCGTCTGCCGGCGAGATACGTGCCGTTCCTCCGCCGGCAGGTCGGCATCGTGTTTCAGGACAGGAAGCTCCTGCCGCGGAAGACCGCCTGGGAGAACGTTGCGTTCGCGCTCGAGGTCACCGGAGCCCACTCCGCCGAGGTGGCCCCCCGGGTGGCCGAGGTCCTGGACGTCGTGGGCCTCGCGGCCCGGGCGGACGCCGTCCCGGCAGAGTTGTCGGCGGGGGAGCAGCAGCGCGTCAGCATCGCGCGGGCGCTCGTGCATCGGCCCCCGCTGCTGCTCGCCGACGAGCCGACCGGCAGCCTCGACCCGGACACATCCTGGGAGATCGTCCAGCTCCTGTCCCAGATCCATCTGCAGGGGACGACCGTGATCGTCACCACGCACGACAAGACGATCGTCGATATCTTGAGAAAGCGCGTGATCGCCCTGGAGCGGGGCGCAGTGGTCAGGGACGAGGTCCGGGGCCGGTATGCGAGCGGCGGCTGAGCCCGGCCCACCGACGCGCGCCGCGGCCGGCTCCCCGGTCCGGCGCCGCGCCGCCCGGCGGCGGGGTCCGTCCTATTTCGTGCGGGAAGGGGTGGCGGGGTTCTGGCGCAGCGGGTTGATGAGCGTGGCGGCGGTGACGATCACGATGGTCACGCTGGTGGCTCTGGGAGTGGCGCTCGTCGTCGCCGGCGTCCTCGATCAGCTGACCCGCAGCGTGGAGCGCCGGGCCGAGGTCGTGGTTTATTTGAGCGACAGTGTCCGCGCAGGCGATCTGGCGGGGCTGCGCGCGCGGCTCCTCCGGCTCCCCGGGGTGACGGGGCTGACCTACGTGTCCAAAGACGAGGCGCTCAGCGATTTTCAGCAGACCCTCGGGGGGAAGGTGGATCTCGGGGACCTCCTCTCCCGCAACCCGCTCCCCGCGTCCTTCAGGGTCGCCGTGGACGGGCCGGACCGCCTCCGGGACGTCGCCGGCGCCGCCTCGACCCTGCCCCATGTCGAGCACGCGGGCTACGGGGCTGAGACGGCGGACCGCATGCTGAGGCTCACCAGGGCCGTCCGGCTCGGCGGGGCGGCCGCGGGCGGGCTGCTGGCCCTCGCCGCGGTGATCATCGTGCTGAACACGATCCGGTTGACGGTGTTCGCGCGCCGCGCGGAAATCGAGGTGATGCGGCTCGTCGGGGCGACGGCCTGGTTCATCCGGTGGCCGTTTGTCGTCGAAGGCGCCCTGACCGGGGCCGCCGGGGCGCTCGCGGCGCTGGTCCTCGTGGCCGGCGCCTATACGTGGCTGGCGTGGGGGGCCCGCTTCTCGCTCCCATTTCTCCCGCTGCCTTCCCCTGAGCAGGTTGCCCTGATGCTGGCCTGGAAACTGATGCTCTGGGGCGTGCTCATCGGGATCGCCGGCAGCCTGCTGGCGGTCCGGCGGTATCTCTCCTTGTAGGCGTGGAGTCCCCCCTGCGGGGGCAAGCAGAGGTTGGAACGAAGGTAATCGTCACGGAGGCGAGCGTATGCCGAAGGATACGGCAGTCACACCCGTTCACAGCGATCCGTGGAAGGTCGCGCTCCAGCAGTTTGCCACCGCCGCCGATCTCCTGTCGTTGAAGCGCGGGGTCCGGGAGTTCCTCGGCCACCCGAAGCGGGAACTGACGGTGAACTTTCCGGTGCAGCTCGAGGACGGATCGGTCCGGGTCTTCACCGGCTACCGCGTGCATCACAGCACCGTCCTGGGGCCGACGAAGGGAGGGATCCGCTACCATCCGGACGTCACCCTCAACGAGATCCGCGCGCTCGCGATGCTCATGACCTGGAAGTGCGCGGTCGTGGGGCTTCCCTACGGCGGGGCGAAGGGCGGGGTGGTGGTCAACCCCAAGGAACTGTCGCAGGAGGAACTGGAGCACCTCACCCGCCGGTACGCCACCGAGATCACGATGCTGATCAGCCCGGAGAGCGACATCCCGGCGCCGGACGTGGGGACGAATCCTCAGGTGATGGCCTGGATCATGGATACCTACAGCATGCACAGGGGCTACTCGGTCCCGGCGGTGGTGACGGGGAAGCCCATCTCGATCGGCGGATCGCAGGGGCGGATCGAAGCGACCGGCCGCGGCGTCATGATCGTCGCGCGGGAGGCGGCCCGCCACCTCGGGATGCCGTTCCAGGGCGCCCGGGTCGCGGTGCAGGGGTTCGG
>DATHLI010000498.1:0-1635 GCA_035488355.1 bacterium
CACCTCAACGGGGTGCTGTTCATCGACCCCGGACGTCTGCTCCGCCGGCGGCGCCGTCACGTTCGCCGGGTGGGGTAGGGCATCGATGGCGATCCGGCACTTCACCCTGGACGAGGCGGAGGGCCTGCTCTCCCGCCTCACCGAACTGATGGGCACGCTCCGGCGGGTGCGCGATGAAGCCATCGTCAAGAAGGCCCAGATGGATCTCCTCTGGAAGCGCCTCGAGGGCGGCGAAGCGGTGTTGAGCGAGCTGGGGGAGGAGCAACGCCGGCTCGACGCGCTCACCACGCGTCTGGTCTCCATCGCCAGCGACATCGAAGCGACCGGGTGCATCTTGCGCGATCTCGATCTGGGGCTGATCGATTTTCCGTTTCGCGCCCGCGGCGGCGCCACGGTGTATCTCTGCTGGAAGCTGGGGGAGCCCGCGATTCGATTCTGGCACGGGACCGATGAGGGGTTTGCGGGACGCAAGTCCCTCGACCGGCTCCCGCCGGACGAGGGATGAGCGCTCCCGCGGCCGGCGGGCCGTACGATCTCCTCATCATCGGCGGCGGCCCGGCCGGGTACGTGGGCGCGATCCGCGCCGCCCAGCTCGGTCTGCGGACCGCGCTGGTTGAGCGGGAAAAACTCGGCGGAACCTGCGTGCACGTCGGGTGCATCCCGACCAAGGTGCTCCTCCACACCGCCGAGCTGCTCGGGGACATCCGCGGAGCGGGCGAGATGGGCGTGCAGGTGGGGGACGTTCGACTCGATTACGGCCAGGTGCGCCGCCGGATGGACCGCGTGGTCACCGCGAATTTCCGGGGCATCGAATTCCTGATGCGCAAGAACGGCATCGCGCTGTTTCCGGGCGCCGGCCGGTTCGTCACCCCCACCCAGGTGCGCGTGGCCGCCACCGACGGCTCCGAGGTCAGCCTGGAGGCGCGGCACATTCTGGTGGCGACCGGCTCGCGCCCGCGGAGCCTGCCGGGAGTGGTCATCGACAATGACCGCGTCCTCGACAACGCGGGGGCGCTGCGGCTGCCGGAGGTGCCGCGGGCCATCGCGATCCTGGGCGCGGGGGCCGTGGGCGCGGAGTTTGCCAGCGCGTTCGCCGCGTTCGGGTCGACGGTGACGCTCATCGAGATGATGCCGGCGATCCTGCCGCTCGAGGATGAGGAGCTCTCCGCTGTCGTCGCCAAGGAACTCGGCCGGCGGGGGGTGGCGATCCGGACCGGGACGTCCGTGACCGGGGTGACCGCCGCCGGCGACAGCGTGCGCATCGCCCTGCGGACGGGCACCGGCGAAGAGACGCTGGAGGCCGACTACGCCCTGGTCGCGGTGGGGCGGGCCCCCGTCGTCGAGGGGCTGGGCCTCGAGGCGGTGGGGCTCGTGCCGGGCCGGGGAGGGATCCCCGTGGACGCACGGTTCCAGACCGCGGTCCCGTCGATCTCAGCCGCCGGAGACGTGACCGGCGGCCTGCTGCTGGCCCACGTCGCCTACGCGGAGGCGACGGCCGCCGTCGAGGCGGTCGCCGGCCAGACCGCAGGCGCCCTGGATCCGACGCTCGCGCCCCGGGCGACCTTTACCATCCCCCAAATTGCCAGCGTGGGCCTGACGGAGCGGCAGGCCCGCGAGCAGGGGCGCGACGTGACC
>DATHLI010000499.1:0-4027 GCA_035488355.1 bacterium
GCCCCCCCGCGGGGCGCGGCTCGCGCGGTCGGCCTCGATGATCCGCCCGTAGGTCTCCGGCGCGGCGCCCTCGAGCCAGGCGAGGAGCGTGGGGCCGACGTTGAACGAGATGCGGCTGTAGTTGTTGCTGATTTCCAGGATGCGCTTCTCGGTGTCGAGCAGCCGCGAGGCGCCGTTCGGCGCGTAGCACTCCGCGGTCACGCGCGCGTTCCAATCATGGTACGGCCGGGCGGAGTCCTGGACCTCGACCTCCTCGAGCCACGGGTTCTCCCGGGGGGGCTGGTAGAAGTGCCCGTGGATGCAGACGAAGCGGTTCGGTGGGGTCATGGGGGGGTCGCCGTGTTCAGGGCAGCGCCGGTGTGGCGGGCGCCGCCCCGCGGACCCGGGTGGCGCCGCGCGCCAGGACGGTGATGCCCGAGGGGTCGACGATCCCGTTCTCGGGCGGCGCCTCCGCGCCCTCGCCGATCACGGCGCCCGGCGCAATCACGTTGAACCGGTCGACGATCGCCCGGCGAATCCCGGCTCCGCGGCCGACGATGGTGTTGTCCATGATGATGCTGTTCTCGATCGTGGCCCCCCGCTCGACCCGGACGCCCCGTGCCAAAATGGAGTGGCGGACCGTGCCGCCGTGGATGACGGAGCCCTCGCCGATCAGGACGTCTTCGACCGTCCCCCCCAGGATCCGCGCGGCCGGCCCGGCAAACGGCGGGGCCAGGATCGGCCACCGGGGATTGTCCAGGTCCAGCGCGGGCGTGGGGCCGAGCAGGTCCATGTTGGCCCGCCAGTAGGCTTCGATCGTCCCCACGTCCCGCCAGTAGCCCCGCTCTTCGGCGGGGTGGGATCCCGGGATCTCGTTCTGCATGAAATCGTAGGCGAAGACCCGCGCGTACGGGTACAGCTCGGGGATGATCGTGCGGCCGAAGTCGTGGTCGGTGCTCCGGCGCGCGTCCTCGACCAGGGCGTCGACCAGCACGTCCGTGGTGAAGATGTAGTTGCCCATCGAGGACAGCGCCCGGGCCGGGTCGCCGGGCATCGGGCGCGGCCGCGGGGGTTTCTCCTCCCATCCGATGATCCGGCCGTCCGCTTCGACCTCCATGATGCCGAACTCGGACGCGCGCTCGATCGGGACCGGGAGGGCGGCCACGGAGACGTCGGCGCGGCGGTCCAGGTGCGCCTGGACGATCTGCTGCAGGTCCATCCGGTAGACGTGGTCGGCGCCAAAGATGGCGACGAGGTCGGGGTCGACGTCGCGGATCAGGTTGAGGTTTTGAAACACCGCGTCCGCGGTGCCCCGGTACCACGACTCTCCCCACCGCATTTGCGGGGGGACCGTGATGATGAACTGGCTTTCGACGAGCCCGCCGATGCGCCAGCCGCGGCGGATGTGGTCGATCAGCGACTGCGACTTGTACTGAACCAGGATGTAGAGCGAGTAGATCTGGGAGTTGATGAAGTTGCTGAGCACGAAGTCGGCGATGCGGTACTTGCTGCCGAACGGCACGGCGGGCTTGCTCCGCTCCGTCGTCAGCGGAAAGAGCCGCTCGCCTCTGCCGCCCGCCAGGATGAGGCCGAGGATGCGGGGGAGGGTCACGCGGTCACCCCGGGTGCGTCCGCTGCGCCGCCGCCTCGAGGTGTCCGGCCAGGTCCGGGAAGCAGAAGTCCTGCGCTTCTTTGTTCTTGAGGTACTCCTCGTCCTCCCACGACAGCGCCCCGCCGCCCGCCGCCCGCTTGGCCAGGTCCAGGAGACGGGTCAGGTCGGCGTTGTGCTCGGCAAACCGCGTCTCCGCGTAATTGCGGGCGGACCACGTGGTGATGAGGAACTGCCAGTCCGAGGCTTCAAGCAGGAGCAGGGCCCGCCCCATCTGCTCGACGATCCGGCGCAGCAGGGGCGTGCGCTGCCATCCGCCGGCGGCGACGAAGGCCCAGAAGTCGTCCTCGGCCTGGTAGATTTTCTCCCACGTCCATTCGGTGTCCTTGTTCATCCAGACGCGGTGGTCTCCTCCCTCGCCCCAGGATCCCTCGAGGAGCGTGATCGACTCACGCGGAGGATGCGCGTCGAGATACCGCCCGGCGGTGATCGGGGCGACCTCCTCCGGCGCGAGGCGCTCAAAGACCTGGGCCAGCCACCGCGGGCCTTCGTACCACCAGTGGCCGAAGAGTTCGGTGTCGAACGGGCTGCACAGCACCCCGGGCGTCCCGTTCTCCTTGGCGCTCCGGCTCAAGATCGCCCGGACCATTCCCGCATAGTGCTCCGCGTGCGCGCGGGTGCGCTCTTGGGCCCGTTCGGGGATGTAGACCTGCTTGTCGGCCAGGTCGCTCTTCGGGTGGGTGACCCGCCAGAAGCGCAGGCCGCCGGGGAAATGGGTCTTATGGAAGTCCAGGTACCATTCGTCGCCCGGGTAGCCGCCGTCCCGGCTCCAGACCTGCAGGGTCGTGTCGGGGTCTCGCACGAACGCGGCCGCCTGGCCGGCGCCGCCCCGGGACGCGACCTGGTAGGTGGTGTAGGGCGAGCGCTCGCCGCGCCGGTAGAAGTTGTGCGGCTCGGGACCCAGGACGGTGCGGAGGCTGGGGAAATAATCGCGGTACGCGGAGATGCCCCGGCCGCCGCGGACGAGGTGGGTGTCCGTGAAGAAGTAGGCGAGGTCGTGCTCGGCGAGGACCTCCTCCACCCCGCGGCGGCGATAACGGACCTTGCCGCTCTTCGGGCCCACGGGCGGCGTCCACTCGTACCGGGGGCGGTAGGCGCATTCGGGGAGCCAGATCCCGCGGGGAGCCCGCCCGAAGTGGCGGGCATGGGTCGCGACCGCCACCCGCACCTGCAGGTCCAGGCTTTCGTCCCGGCTCAAGAGCGGAAGGTACCCGTGGGTGGCCGCGCAGGTGATCAACTCGATGGCCTCGCGGTCGGCCAATCTGCGGAAGGCGGCGAGGAGGTTGCCGTCCAGCGACTCGAACTGGGCCCGGGCGTCCTCGTAGAACTTCTGCCAGTAGTCGCACAGGGCGATCATCTGCTCCTCGTGCGTGTCCGTGAAGTGCCGGCGGTTCTCCCGGCACGCCTCCAGGCGCTGCTGGAGAAAGGCCTGGACCTCTTCCTGGAACCCGGCGTTGGCCATCTGCTCGCAGAGGATCGGCGAGAGGTTGATCGTGACCGTCGGGGTGATGTCTTCGTCGTCCGCGAGGCGCGTCAACGTCCGGAGGAGCGGAAGGTAGCACTCCACCGTGGCCTCGGAGAGCCAATCGCTGCCGAACGGCCACCGGCCGTGGTTCAGCACGAAGGGGAGATGGGTGTGCAGCGTGACGATCAAGTGGCCGACAGGCTGGGTCACCGTCCTATTGTACCTTACCGCGATGCGGTCACGCGGACGGCGGGGAAGGGGACCCGAGCGGCGTGCCCGGCATGACACCGCGGCGGGCCAGGGCCTCGAGGATGTTGCGCCGGAGTTCTGCCGCGGCATCGTTCTCGCGCCCGGGGGCGACGAGGACCGAGCACTGCAGCACGATGGCTCCGTCGCGCAGGTCGGCGATGCCGTCGACCTTGGGCTCGGCCGGCCCGCCGCCGGCATGGGCGGCGGCCCACGCCTGCGCCGCCTCCCGCAGCCCGTCGAGCGCCGCGCTCACGTTCGCCCCGTAGGGGATCGGGATCTGCACGATCGCCCGCGCGTAGTCCCGGCTGAGATTGCCGATCCACATAATGGAGCCGTGCGGAACCGTCAAGAGTTCCCCGGAGACCTTGCGGATGCGGAGGGCTCTCAGCGCGATCCGCTCGACAGTGCCGAGGTCGGTGGTGCCGATGTTGCCGACGACCCGGACGAGATCACCGGCCTGGAGGGTCCCCTCGGCGATGAGAAAGACGCCCGCCAGGAGGTCCCGGATGAGGTACTGCGCGCCGAACCCGAGCGTCAGGCCGAGCACGGTGGCGCTCGCGAGCACGGGCGTGACGTTGACGTGCACGGCGTCGAGCATCAGGATGAGCGCCGTGAAGATGATGGCGTACCGGAGGAGCCCCTCGATGATGGGCGTGATCCGGCCG
>DATHLI010000500.1:0-10843 GCA_035488355.1 bacterium
CCTGGGGATCGATCAGCGGCCGCTCGGCCCCCCCGGCGGCGTCCACGAACACGCTCCCATACTCGGCGATGCCGCCGGGCAGGCCGTAGACCGCGCAGTAGTCGCGGACGTGCTCCACGCTCCGGCCGGTCATCAGGACGGCGGAGACATCGCGCGAGCGCAGGAGGTCGAGCGCGGCCAGCCCGCTGGGCGTGGTGTGGGGGAAGCCGAGCCTCTCGCAGTCAAAGACCCCGTCGAGGTCGAGGAAGAAGAGCCGCCTGGTCCACTTGGTCTGGCGCCTCAGGGATTCGCAGAGGCCGCGGCTCATCCGGTAGACGGAGAAGTTGCGGGCGTGGAGGTAGCGTCGATTCCAGTGCTCCCGCTCCGGGCCGGCGCGCGCGCGGGCCAATCGGGCCCGGGCGTACTGCATATGGTGGGCGCCGCACAGCAGCTGGTACAGGAGGATGCGGTCGAAGATCGTGTGATCGCCGCTCTCGCGGGCATAGGCCTGTAAAAGGTCCCGCTCTTCTTGCGGGGACAGCGCAAACTCGAAGATGGCCGACGCCAAGTCCCACGCCGGGTCGACGAGGTCCTTCTCCGCTCCGCCGAAATTGTGCTGTTCGAAATCCACCTTCCGGGCGCCGGCCGGCGTCTCGATCCACTCGTCGGGCCGCATCCGGCCGTCGACCACCGCCGGCACCGGGCTCACGTACCGTCTGAGGCCCTCGCGAAGGGCCCGATGCTTCAGGCGTCCGATCCGGCGGCCGTAGGCGCCGCGCAGGAGCGTGACCATCTCGTCCCAGCCGTTCCAGCGATACCCCGGGCTGTCGAAGCAGGGATCCTCGCCGAGGCGCAGGCGCTGGACCCGCTTCGCGACGTACGATGCCAGAACGCGCACGCGGTCGCTCCCCGGGAGGCCGGCCTGGACCCGGCCGGGGTCCCCCGCCCACTCGGTCAGCAGCAGACCATCGCGCAGCCCCACCACGGCCGGCACGCACTCGCTCATGCGCGTCCCGATGATGTACGCGTGATACCCCAGCCATCCCCATCCCACGCTCTTGAGGACCACGTGCCGCACGGCGGACTCTCCGTTCGCGGCGCCGAGCCTGACCGAAAACAGGCGCTTCAGCCGGGCCTGGAAGCCGTCGGGATAATGCGCCCACAGCCGCGCATTGACCGCGTCGACGGCGGGGCGCTCCTCGATGCGGACGTCGTTCCAGCCGGGGTAGCACTCCCGGATCAGCGCTCCGGCCGCTGCCGGATCGAGCAGGCGGGCCTTGAAGAGCTCCCCCGGCTCAAGCCGGACGACGGCGGCCGCGCGCGAGGCCGCGGCGCCTTTGAGCAGCGGCTCATCGGGTTCAGCGGGGTGGCGGGGGGCAGCGACGGTGATCCGCTCGGGCGCCACGCCCAGCCGCGCGAGCAGGCCGAGCATGAGCCCGAAGGTCGTCCCGGTGTTGGGATAGTCATCGACCAGGAGGAAGGACGCCCCGCTCCGGGCGGCTCGACGCAGGCCGCGCCATTCCCGCCGTGAGAGCCCCGTCTTCGGCCTGATCGTCATCCAGGAGACGCCGCGCCAGCCCTGAGCTGAAAGGTAGGCCTTGACCAGCGGAGCGAGGTAGGCGCCCGCCGTTCGGGGGCCGATGATCGTCAGCCCGCGCTCGGGCCCCTGCCGGCGATCCGCGAACCGCCGCGCCAGCGAGAAGACGTCGTGATGCGTCAGATCGTGACAGCGGAATCCTTCCGGCAGGCGCATCCGCTGCCGCAGCAGCCGGTCCGGCAGCCGGGCGCCCGCGAGGGCCCGCACCATCGTGCGCAGCGCGCTCCACCGGCGCGCGTCGGATCCCTCTTCGGCCGGCGCGGCCTCCTGCCTCACCAGCATCTCGCACACGTACTCCACGCAGCCGTCCCACCGCTGCCGCCACCGGGCGATCCCGCGGTCCGCGATCAGGCCCCGGACCGACCAGGGCACATTGAGCAGGGACTGCGCCGGCCCGGCGAGCGATCGCGCGCGGGGGGAGCGGCCGGCGAGCGCAGCCAGGTTCCACGGCCGCCACGCCAGATAGTCATCCACCGTGCAGGCGATCGCGCAGACGAACAGGTAGAGATTGACCCTGCTTTCTTCCCGCCGCCAGCCGGCCGGAAGATCACCACCGCGATCCAGCTCTTCCCGGAGCCGGATGAACAATTCGCGCAGCGACAGGACCGGATTCAGGCACCAATCGTAGCGCGCGTAGAACTCCGGCGCGACGGAATCGGTCTGTCCGGGGGACCGGGAGACGTCGACTAGAGTCTCTCGCATCGCACGTCCCGCGGCCTCCCGGCCACAGGCCCCCCGCCCGCAGGCGCCCCGTTCGGGAGGAGCGCGCCGCCGCCCCGCGCCAGGTCGCGGACCACCCACCAGACCATGCGGGGATTGTGCATCGCCTTGGAGAGGGCATAGGGCAGGTACGCCAGGCCGTAGGGCACGTAGAAACGGACCGGTACCCCCGCCGCGGCGGCTTCGCGCAGCGACGGCCCGGCCGGCAGCCCCAGGAGCTGTTCCAGCTCGCACGGCGTGCCGGCGCCGCGGAGCCGGCGAAGGGCTTCGCGCGCCAGCTCGGGATCATGGGTGGCCACGCCGACCTGCGGCGCCCGGCCCGCCAGACGATCGATCACCGCCAGGAACCCCGCGCGCATGTCGAGGTCGGGGACCCCCGGATCGGCCCACTGCCCTTTCACCACCCGCACCCCCAACCGCAGATCCACCGCCAGATCCGCATCGCGGATGCTGCGGCGCCAGCGCCCGGGCAGGGTGCAGCCGAGCCTCGGATGCCGCGCGCGACTCTCGGCGATCAACGCGAAGGTGGCATCGCATGTCTCCGGAGCCAGCGAATCGAAGTGGACGGTCAGACCGCCACGCCGGGCGACCTCCAGGATTTCCGCGAACAGATCGCGGGCGAATCCGAGCGGCGGGGCTTTCACCGACAGCGAGCAATTCAACCGCTCTCGCGCCAGGCCCGCGAGCGCGCCCAGGTATTCGTCCGTGATGGCGCGGGGGCTGTCGCCGTCGCCGTTCCAGTAGCAGACCGTTCCGGCAACGCCCTGCTGCGACAGCCGGCGGCAGATCTGGAGGGCGTCCTCAAGGTCGGGGCCCGCCACATAGCCTCGCGCCGCGCGCGCGGCCAGGGGCACCCAGCACGCCCGCAGCATGCGTCGCAGCGCGATCATCCCGGTGTCCGTCGAAGGAAACGGCCGAGTCTCCGGCAGGCGATCCTCCCGACATCGCCCGTCAGCGCCGCCATTCCTCGGATGCTGACAGGGTAGGCCCGCAGCGACACGCAGGGCCGCACGTGCTCGGTCCACATCTGCGTCCACGGCTCGTCGCCGCCGAGAAACTCATACGAGCGCACGCCGTGCGCCGCCGCGTACCGGATGGTCTCGCACATCAACAGCGAGCCGGGCGAACAGCGGGCAAACGCCTGATTGTACCCGATCTTCAGCAGCGAGAACCGGTCCCCGGACGTGACGGCGATCTGCATCGCCGCCGTCTGGCCGCCGATGCGCAGAAAGCCGATGCGCAGGGTCCCCTTCCTGCAGGCGGCGGCCGCGTACCGGCGGAAGAACGCTCCCCGTTCCGGATCCTCCGCCAGCGCCGTGCCTTCGCGTCCCTTCCAGCTTGCCGCCTCGACACGCAGGGCCTCATCGAGCTGCGGGCCCAGCGCGTCGGGCGCCGGAGACACCACCTCCGCCGAGACGGGGCCCATTTTTTCCGCGATCCGCATGGCGCGCCGGAGATCCGAGCGGCGGCCGGCGCTGAGCTGCGCTTCCGGTTCCTTCCACCGGGCATCGAGAGGAATCCACGGCCAGCCATCCGACGGACTGTCGAGCACCACGCCTCGCCCTCGATAGGAGCGGCGCAGGGCGGCGACGGCGGGGGAGGCGGCCGGCAGCCGGGTCAAGGTGAGGCGGCGTCTGAGTCTTGCGAGCGCGGCGGTGAGAGGAGCCAGCGCCCGCGGGTCGGCGTAGAGGAAGTCCATCGGCTCCCCCAGCTCGGACACGCCGATCAGCTCGAGATACCCGTCCCCGCTCCGGCTCCAGACGAGTGGCGCGATCGCCGTGACATCCGGGGGGACTCCCGCTGCGACGATGTGCAGCCGGCCTTCCGCGGCGAAACTCGCCGCGGCGGCGCTCGTCCACGCATGATCCTGCATCGGCAGACCCGATCGCGCCGCCAGCGCATCCCAGGCATCCGCCAGCCCGTCGAGCTCTTCGAGGCTCCGAATGATGGTCACCGCCGCCGCAGCCTCGACGCCGGCCGGCGAATGCTCCTCTTCCGGCGAGGCTGCGCCCGGCATCGAACCCGGACCGACCGCCTCGATCGGGGTCATTCCCACTGGGCTGTTCGCGTTTGTGCCATGGGGGGCTACGGCTTCTCCACCGCCCGGGAGAGGGTGGTGCTGCAGGGGGCGTCGGCCAGGGGCCACTGCTCTCGGATCGCCTCAGCCGCCAGGGCGATCCCGAGCGGATCCCAGTGAATATCATCCAGCCAGTAGAGATACCGGTCGTGCTGCAGGTAGCGCGCCGCTTCCGCCGAGAGGAACGGCGTCAGGTTGAGGGTGGGGATTCCCGCCGCCCGCAGGTCCCGCTCGAGGCGATCGAGATAGTCCGCCCCCGCCCCCCCTCCGGCGGGCTGATCGACCAGGAACGGCCGGTACACCGTGTACTTGCTGGGGACGAGGACCACCAGCAGATCGAACCCCGCCGGCTGCAGCGTGTCCCACAGCCACTTCCAGTAGTCCAGCCTGACCTCGCGGCGGCGATAGAAGTTGTTCACCTCCGATGACTGAAACAGCATCGAGTCTCCGTTGTCGAGGGTCGCCTTCACGACATAGCCGGCATACCGGTTGGGGAGAATCCTGTCGTCCTCAAAGGCCTTCACGGCGCGCCCGCTCAGCACCTGCAGCGGTCCCACGGCGGCGAGGCCCCTGAGCCGGCCGATCAGGGCGCGCAGGCGGGCCGGCGTCCGCGCTTCGAGCTCCCACACCAGCCTCTCCCGGCGGGTCGGCATCGGCGGCACCGCCGCGTCCTCCGCGTACAGGCGCATGACCAGACGATTTCGCAGGTGGAGCCTGTGCGACAGCGCGAGGACCTCCTTGGGGACGACCCGCCCCAAGTCGCTCCCGGCGTTATAGACCACACACCCCGTGAGCCTGGTCAGCCGCGAGGACAGGGTCTCGTCGTCGCTCACCCCGGACCCCACGGCGAACGAGTCTCCGATCAGGATCGCGCTGACCTCCGCTCCCAGCACGTGCGGAGGATTTCGAAATCCGAGCGCGTCCGTGGTGAAGACCTCGGGCCGGTACTGCCGCATCTGGGGGAGATTCCCGAACGACGCAAGATCGCCGTACGCCCACGGGTTGACATAGCGGCGGTTGGGCTCGAAGGCCGCGCCCGGCGGGCGGTTGCGCGACATGGCCTCCCAGGCCCGGAACGTCAGCGGGTCGATGGACGGCACGCGCGAGACCATATCCGCCAGGAACACGACCACCAGCAGGCAGGGAATCACGCGCCCCAGGCGCCAGACCGGACGGTGCGTTGCCGGTTGTCCCATCGCTCGCCTCAGAATTGGAAATACAGGTACGGCGCCGGCCGCGACCCGTAGAGCATAAAGAGACACAGCCCGAACACGATGGCGATGGCGCCCACCCATCCCGGCGACCACCGGTGGTGCATCTCGAAGGAGTTGGGCCCAAAGTGCGCGAGGCCGGCGGCCACGGTCAGCATGCCGACCAGAACGGTCCCGCCGACGATGGCCGTTCCGGCGTGCCAGGTGAACATCTTCGCTAAGAGCGCGCCGGCCATGGGGAACCCCGTCGCCCGGAAGATCGCCAGCCCCACCACCCAGGAGCCGAACGTGCCGACCCGGCGGGCCGCGAGCGGCAGGCGCTCCCAGGTCCCCTTGAACATGCTGTTCAGGATGAGCAGCACTCCCTGGTAGGCGCCGAAGGTGACGTAGATCCAGCTCGCGCCGTGCCACAGCCCGCAGAGCAGCATGGTGAACATCAAATTGCGGTACGTCAAGAGCCTCCCGCCCCGGCTGCCCCCCAGTGGGATGTAGACGTAGTCGCGGAAAAACGACGACAGCGAGATGTGCCAGCGCCTCCACATGTCGGCGATGTCCGTAGACTTGTACGGCGAGTTGAAGTTCTGAGGAATGCGAAATCCAAACAGGTGGCCCAGGCCGACGGCCATATCGCTGTACCCCGCAAAATCGAAGTACACCTGATAGGCGAACCCCGCCACGCACAACCACGCGTCGACCGTGGAGAGCTCCGAGTACCTGGCCAGCGCCGGATCGATGATGGACGCGATCGTATCGGCGATGAGGACCTTTTCCACCAGCCCGACGACGAAGAACGACCACCCGGTGTCCGCGTTCGCGGTCTCGTGCGCGCGATCGACGTTCTCGAAATCCTGCTCGATCTGCCGGTAGCGGACGATGGGGCCGGCCACGAGTTGCGGGAACATCGAGACGTACGCCGCGTACTTGAAGAAGTTTCGCGTGGGGGTGATGACCCCCCGATACGCATCGATGACATAGGTGATGGTGTGGAACGTGTAGAAGGAAATGCCCACCGGCAGCACGATATCGAGGAGGGGGAGCGATGATCGGCCGCCCAGCCAGGACGTGACCGCGTTGATGTTCCCCGCCATGAAGTTGCCGTACTTGAAGAACCCCAGCACCGCCAGATCCGCGCAGACGGGGACCACCACACACCACCGCCGGAGCCCGGGACTCTGCCAGCGGAGCAGCGCCAGCCCGGCCAGGTAGCTGACGCTCGTGGAAAACAGCATCAGCGCGGTGAACCTGTAATTCCAGAACGAATAGAAGACGTACCCGCCGATCGCCAGGATCACCCATCTCTGCAGCTTTCCCGTGAAGCGCCAGAACACCAGGTAGGTGGCCGGCAGAAACCCGTAGAGAAATCCCAGGCTGTTGAACAGCATTATCCGGCCTCAGCGCCGTGGTGTGCCGTCATCGTCATCACGCGGGCGCCAGCCGGGGGGCACGGTCGGCGGTCCGCGCCTGGACGGCCGTGCGCGTCTCGGCCTCAAACACCGCGACGGTCGCCGCGCCGAGCGCGGTGATGAAGTACAGGTAGGGCTGATAGGCCGCGGGAAGGAAAAACGCGCTCGCGGCGCCGCCCACAATTGAGATCCGGATCGCCTCGGCCAGCCCCGACAGCTCCCGCAGCGCCGGCACGCCCGCGCAGCGGTCGCGGACCCCCACGGCGCACCCGTAGCAACTCACGAGCAGCAGGAGGAACAATCCCAAGCCGAACCACCCGAGATCCACGGCGTACTCAAGGAACGAATTGTGGACCCAGAGGAGGGGGGCCGCCTTCCCTTCGGCCTGGTGGACCCGGTAGATGACGAGGCCGTTCATCCCGAGCCCGGCGGCGGCGAGGGGGTGGCTGAGCACGAAGGCCAGCGCGGTCCGCGTGTTGTCCAACCGCTGCTGGGCGGAGCCGGTCGTATCGGCATTGATGTCGGTGATCGTGCTGAGACGGTCCAGGTACCCTCGGGGCAGCAGCGGGACCGCCGCCACCGCCAGCAGCAGCGCGGCGACCGCCCACTTCCACTGCCCCGTCTTGTTGAGCGTGCGCAGGTAGATGACGAAGAGCACCGCCAGGGTCAGGAAGCCGCCCCGCGAGAACGTGGAGATGACGCCGCCCGCTTCGAGCGCGACGAGGCCGGCCAGAAGCAGACGCGCCGCTCGCCGGCGGCTGATCAGGAAGAGCCCGACCGTCAGGGGCAGGATCAGGTTCAACACCATGGCGAGGTCGTTTGGATCCGACGTGAGCGGCGCGTCGTAGCTCACGATGCGGCCGAGGCCGAGGCCCTCCTGCACCACCCGGTGGGAAAGGAGGTTCCACAGCCCGGTGGCGGCCAGCGGCACGGCGGTCAGCGTAAACGCCCACGCCACCAGGCGCAGCCGCCCGAGCGTGCTCACGATGTTGGCGAACAGCCAGAACACGCCCAGCACCTTGAGGTACTCCTCGAGAAGCACTCTCTCGCTGAATTCCGGCATCGTGGACACGGGGACGGTCGCCACGGACCAGGCGAGCAGCGCGCCCGCCAGCCACATCTCGCGCGAGCCCCGCATCAGCGGCCGCCCCGCCACGAACCGGGTCCAGCAGTGCGCCGCGATGGCGAAGGCCCCCACGGGCAGCGCCATGCGCAGCCGCCCGAATCCGGGGAGGAACGCCTGGGGCGCGAGGAACAGCAGGCCGGTGAACACCAGGAGCGCCGCGAACGGGAGCTCGCTCTCCTTCGGCGTCGCGTCGGCCAGCCCGGCCCCACGCGCGCCGGGCGCAGGTGCCGGCCGCCACCATTCCACGCCCGCGCTAGGAGCCACGGCTCAATCCTTTATCGCCTTCTGTGCCGAGCCAGCAGACCAGGAGCACCGCGGCGATCCCGGTCAGATCCAGCAGGAAGTTGGTCAGCGACGGATCCCGCCCGGGCACATAGACCTGGTGCCACTCCGCCAGCGCCGCGAACGCTCCGGCCCCGAAAAACGTGAGCAGGGCGCGCCTCGCCCGCTGCGCCGCCAGCGCCTCGCCCCCCGAGATGGCCTGCAGCATGAAGAAGCCGAGACCGGCGTACAGCGGCACGTGGTGGAGGCTGCGCGCCAGCCGGATCCCAAAGCCGTGGGCTTGGATCCCCCCCAGTTCCGGGCGCGACGTGAGCCAGAAGACCATCGCCAGGTACGCCAGGGCCAGGAGCACGTAGCGGAGATCGAGCGCGCTCGTCTCGGATGTCTGGTGTCTGTGAAATCGGGCCATCGCCATGAGCCGGAATCCATCGGGTCGGTGACGCCGGCCGTTTCCGAGGCCCGCCTAGGGGCCCGGCTCCGGCTCGGGCCAGGTTCCCTGCGATCCCTCGGCGCCCTGGACAGCCGCGAGCGCCGGGACGCCGTCGCCGACTCGGATCCCGGCGCGCCGCTCGGCAGGGACCGGCACGCCCTCGTACGCCTCCACCGGCCGGGCAGCGGGCTCCTCCAGTTCGCCGGCGGAGAGCAGCATCTTCATCGTGTCAAAGAGGATGCGGACGTCGAGCCAGAGCGAGCGGTGTTTGATGTAGTAGAGATCGTACCGGATCTTCTCCATCTCCTCCTCGAGGGTATTCGCGTAGCGGTACCGCACCTGCGCCCACCCGGTCAGCCCCGGCTTGACGGAACACCGAAGCGAATAGTAGGGTATCGCATCGCCCGAAATCTCGCTCAGGTTGCGGGCCGCCAGGATCATCATCTCGAGGTCCTTCATCGTGTGGGGCCGCGGGCCGACGAGATTCATGTCCCCCCGGAGGACGTTGAGGAGCTGCGGCAGCTCATCGAGCAGCGAGTGGCCTGCCTTGAACTGCCTGAGCAGCCGGCCGAGGCGCGTGATCCGATCGCGATTGTCGGCCACCCACTCGGAATCCGAGCGGCGGGCCGGGTGCATGGTGCGAAACTTGATCAGCTTGAACGGCCGGCCCGACAGCCCCACGCGCTCCTGGATGAAAAACACGGGCCCCCGGGAGTCGAGCTTGATCAGGAGGGCAATCAGCCCGATGACGGGGGCCAGGACGAGCAAGGCGATCGCCGACACGAGGAAGCTGAACGCCCGCGCCACCGCGCTCTGCAGACGCGTCGTCCGGAAGTCGCGGCAGAAGATGACGCCGCTGGGCGAGAGCGCTTCGAGGGCGAGCTGGCCGGTCAGGCGCTCGTAGGTATCGACGACGTCCTCGACCACGATCCCGCGCGCCAGCGACTCTGCCAGCGACTCCACGAGCCGGCAGCGCGGCAATCGCCCCCGCCACCCGGTGAGCGCGACGACGATGCGGTTCGGGCGGATGGCCTCGATGACGCGCCCTACGTTCTCGTTCTCGTCGTCGACCACGGCGGCGACGACATACCGGCAGTCGGGCCGCATCTCGATCTCGCCCACCAGCTTCCGAGCCAGGGGGCTCCCGCCCACGATCAGCAAACGCTCGGCGAAGCGGCGGCTTCTCAGCAGCCAGTACGCGATCGCGCGGATCGGCAGGAACGGCCCGAAGACGACCCCGATCACGACGAGGGCGCTCGACCCGAGCACATCGCCCGCGAACCGTACGCTGGGGACCAGCATGGAGAACAGGATCACCACGGGGATGGCCGCGCAGAGCGCGCGAGGCACCCGCCCCAGGAGCGCATCGAAGCTCCGGATGACCCGGAAGTTGTAGAGGTCGGCGAAGCCAAACGCCAGCAAGAAGCACAGCGAGAACCCCGCGGCCTGCGACACCACGGTGACCCCGTCGATCGGGCCGGTGAGCTGGGGGTGCGCCCAGATCAGGAGGGCGCCGCCCGCCACGACGAGGACGGAGCCGCCGTCGATGAGGGCGAGAATCAGCGCCATCGCGAACCCAGGACCGCGGTCACGGCTTTATTCAGCATCGAGGCCCCCCGGGTTTGGCCGTTCCCGCTCTCACGGCCGTTTCCGCTCCGCCACCACCCGCTCCCGGGCCGCCCGCCCTTCGAGGACCCGTGGTAGTAATATCCGTGGTAGTCGGAGCGCCGGCGATCGTCGCCGTTGAAGACGAGGCCGATGAGCTTGGCCGGGTCCATCAAGTTCAGGGCGTCCTCGAAGAGCTTCCGCGGCGTCCGGTGCGCCGCCACGATCATCACAAAGCCGTCCACCCAGTCGGCGATCAGCCTCGCGTCCTGCACCGCCGCCAGCGGGGGCGTATCCAGGATCACGTAATCGTACTGCCGGCTCGCCTGCAGCATGAGCTCCGCCAACCGCGGGGATTTCAGCACCTCGTACGGCACCGTCAGGGCCCGGCCGGCCGGCAGGACCGCCAGGCG
>DATHLI010000501.1:0-2859 GCA_035488355.1 bacterium
ACCACCGCCGCCACCACCGCCGCCGCCACCACCACCGCCGCCGCCGTGTCTCCCCATCATTTGCCTGCCTCCGCCACCGCCGCCGCCGTGCATCATCATTTGCCTTGGAGACAAGTGACCGGATGGAGCCGATGGAGTGCCGACGCTGCCCTCGTGGGCGCCGGCGCTCCGCCGGCGGGGCCCTGACGAAGTGGCTTGAGCGACTACCGACTTAGCGAGAGGAGGGTGAGCTCGGGTTCTAGCCGACGCCGGTAACCGTCTGTCCCCCGTGCCGGATCCTCTGAGCGCCGGTGTACACGCTGAACCGGTCCCCTCGCACGAACCCCACCAGGGTCATGCCGAACGCCTGGGCAACATCGCACGCCAGGCTCGACGGCGCGGAGATCGCGGCCACGACCGGCACACCCGCCGCGGCGGCTTTTTGCGTGATCTCGAAGCTGGCCCTGCCGCTGACCATCAGCAGGTGACGCCTGAGCGGAGGTTTGTAGTTGAGGAACGCATGCCCGATGAGCTTGTCCATAGCGTTGTGACGTCCGACGTCCTCGCGAATCGACACCAGCCGTCCCCGCTCGTCGAAGAGCGCGGCGGCATGGAGCCCGCCGGTCTTGTCAAAAATCGCCTGCGCGCCGCGCAGGGCCCCGGCCAGCCCGCCCAGGACCCCGCTGTCCACGACGAATCCATCGTCGTGGACGGGAGAGATCCCCCGGACCTGGATCGCCTCGATCGAGGCCTTCCCGCATACTCCGCAGCTCGACGTCGTGTAGAAGTTCCGCTGGAGGCGCTCCGGATCGATCCGCACACCCGGCCGCAGGAAGACGTTGACGATATTGTAGCGCTGCGCGCTGTCGAGCGAGTGGTCGGCGCAGTAATTGATCCGGTCGATCTGCTCGGCGGTCTGGACGATGCCCTCGGTGAAGAGGAAGCCGGCGGCCAGCTCGAAATCGTGTCCCGGCGTCCGCATCGTGACCGCGACCTGCAGGTACGATTGGTCGCGGGGGCACAATCGGAGCTCGAGCGGCTCCTCGACCGCGAGCGCGTCCTCGCGGACCCGCACCACCCCCTCCCGCACCTGCCCGACACGGCGCCGCGTCGTGCTCGTGCGAAGGGGCTCGGCCGCACGATCGTTGTTCATCCCCTCTGACCGGTTGAGCCGGATCCCCACGGAGTCCCTCAGGAGGAAGGATCTGCGCTGACTGCCTGCTGCTTGGGGCCATGGTAGCATCGGCCCCCAGAGGCGTCAATCGTCCGGCTGCCGCGCCGCCGCGCCGGATCGTCGCGCCGCGGCCGAACGTCCCGGCTGCGCCTCGTGGATGTGGTGAGCGGCCGGGAGACCACGCACCCGAAGGCTGATGGCTTCTGCCACCAGCCGCAGCGCCGCCTCGAGCGTCTCCCCGTTACCGCCGGTCACCGCCGGCAGCGCCGCCAGCACTTCGACGGCCTCGCTCTCGGGCTTCTGCGGCCCGACCTGGATCACGGGTCTGGACGGGTGCTGAAACCCTTCGATGAACACCACGGCAGGCGGCGCCCCCCACATCTGCTCGGCGGCCGCGCCGGCGAGGGCGACCAGGCGTTCGGGATGGTCCGCCGGGCCGGCGAGGCGGAGAAAGGTCTCGGCGGGTCCGCCCGCCACGACCACCGCTGCGCCCGCACCGGCCATACGGGCGCTGTCGCTGCCCGCGGTGTCGATGGTGAATCCGTGCGCGGCATGCTTGACGGCCGCCGCCCGGATGCCGTCCTCTGTCAGCCGCCGGACCAGGTCGACGATCACGGTGGTCTTCCCTCCTCCGGACTCTCCCACGATCCCAATCACCAGAGGGGCCAGGCGGGGCGCGGAAATCGTCAGCCGGTCACGATCCTCCTCGCGGTCGAGCATGAGCGCTGTGACGCGAGATCCCGCCGGCAGCGGCGGAGACCCGGCGGGCACCAGGACCAGTGCGTTGGCGCTGAGGAGCGATGCGAGATCGCCGGCAGACCCTCCCACAAGGAGTTCTCCCGCGGGGCCCCCCGGTCCGCCCGGCCCCACACGCGCCCAGAGTGCTCGGGTCCGATCGGTGGCGCGGGGGAAGCCGGCGGCGAGCGCGACGTCCACGAGCGGCCTGACCGCGTGGCGCCGCCCGGCCAGCCGCATCAAGAGCGGGCGCGCCATCAGGTGAAAGGCGGCCAGGCAGGCAGCCGGGGTGCCCGAGAGCCCCACCACCCACGAGCGCCCCAGCCGCCCCGCAAAGAATGGGCCGCCCGGTTTGAGGTCGACCCGCCCGACGATCCGCTGCGCGCCGAGGTCGAGCCAGGTGCGGTGAACCGCGTCGTGCCGGCCGATCGAGACGCCGCCGGTCGACAGCACGACGTCGTACCGTTCCCATAAGGACGCGAAGGCGCTGCGCATCCCATCGGGGGCGTCTCGCACGATCCCGTGATACTCCACGTCGCACCCGATATCCCGGAGCAGGCCGCTGAGGGTCACGGCGTTACTGTTGAACACCCTCCCGGGCGGAAGCGGGGCCGCGTCTTCCGTCGCGTCGACCAACTCGTCTCCGGTGGCGATCAGGGCGACTCGCGGCCGGCGGTGGACCCGGAGCGTCCCCACACCGCACGCGGCCAGCGCGCCGGCCGCGGCCGGGCTCACCACGCTCCCCCCCATCACCAACGGGATGCCTTCGCGGATCAATTCACCGGGGGCCGCGATGTGGGTCTTCCCTGGCGGCCGCTCAACCCGGACCTGATCACCCGTGAGGCGGACGGCCTCCAGCGGCAGCACCCGATCGCCGCGTGCCGGCATCGCCGCCCCGGTCGTGATCACCCAGGCCTCCCCCCGCGCGGGGCCCTGCCCCGGAAGTTCCCCCATCCGGGCCGCCCCCGTGA
>DATHLI010000502.1:0-4440 GCA_035488355.1 bacterium
TGCGCGGGCCTCAGCGTCGGCGAGCGGCAGCAGTTGGAGATCCTGCGCCTGCTCTGGTTGGGGGTTCGGGTCCTCATCCTCGACGAGCCGACGACGGCGATCTCTGAGCCGCAGCGGGTCAAGTTGTTTGCCGCGCTGCGCTCGATGGCCGGGCAGGGCAAGGTCGTGTTCTTCGTCTCCCACAAGCTGAAGGAGGTGCTGGCGCTGTGCGACGCCGTCACCGTCCTGCGGGCCGGCCGGGTCGCCGGGGACCTGGCGGCGCCCTGTGATCCCAGTCGCCTCGTGGAGCTCATGTTCGGCCGGGATCTTCCGCACACCCCCCGCACCGGGATCACGCTCGGCCCCCCGGTGCTCGAGCTCGCCGCGCTTGCGGTCGACGATGCGCGCTCCCCCATCGCGCACGTCTCCCTTCGCGTCCGCGCGGGGGAAGCGATCGGCCTCGCCGGGCTGGAGGGAAGCGGCCAGCGCCTCTTCCTCCAAGTGTGCGCGGGGCTCATCCCGCCTGCGGCGGGCCGCGTGTCCGTCGCGGGCCGGGATGTGACCGGCCGTTCCTACCGGGAGTTCCTCGCATCCGGAGTGGCCTACGTTCCCGCCGGACGTCTCGGCGAAGCCCTGATCCCCGGGCTGACGGTGGCGGAACACCTCGCGCTGGCGGAACGGCCGGGGGTGTTCGTGGACTGGCGCGCCGCATCGCGGGCCGCGGGGCAGCGGATTCGAGCGTTCGACGTCCGCGGCACGCCCCGCACGCCCGTCGAGGAACTGTCGGGGGGGAATCAGCAGCGCGTGCTGCTCGCGCTCCTCCCGGAGCAGATCGCCGTGCTCCTGATGGAGCACCCCACCCGCGGCCTCGACGTCGAATCCGCGCAGTCCATCTGGAGCCACGTGCTGGAACGGCGCCGGCGCGGCACGGCGGTCCTCTTTGCCTCGTCCGATTTGGACGAGCTCCTCGAACGCAGCGATCGCATCCTGGTCTTCTTCAGCGGCCGGGTTTCCGCGCCGCTCGACGCGCGGCGGGCAACGGTTGAGCAGCTGGGACGGCTCATTGCGGGAGACGCGCCGGTGGGCCGGGACGTGCGATCGTGAGCACCGCCGGCACCACGATGCGCGTCCTCCGGTCCATCGCCGCCGGCGTCCTGGGCCTGGTCCTGACGGCGGCCTGCGGCGCAGGGATCCTGTCGGCGCTGGGCGCCTCGCCCCTCGAGGCGTACCGCTGGATCGCGACGGGCGCCTTCGGAACGCCGGAGCGGATCTCGTATGTGCTGACCGCCTGGACCCCTCTCCTCCTCTGCGCGGCGGGATTGCTCCTCACCTTTGCGGCGGGCGTGTGGAACATCGGCATCGAGGGCCAGGTGATCTTTGGCGCCGTGTTCGCGACCGGACTCCTCCGGGCGCTGGAGCCCGGCGTGCCGGCCTGGGCCGGCGTGGTCCTGGCAGGGCTCGCCGCCATGCTGGGAGGCGGGATGTGGGGCGGGCTCGCGGGCGCGCTCCGAGCCTACGGCAACGTCAACGAAATCTTCGGGGGACTGGGGCTCAACTTCATCGCCGGCAGCCTGACCGTGTACCTGGTGCTCGGCCCGTGGGCCCGGCCGGGCATCGCCTCGACGAGCGGGACCCTGCCCTTTCCCGACCGATTGTGGCTGCCCACATTCGCCGTTCCGCCGCTGGTGATCCCCGGTGAGGCGATCCTTGGGCTGGTCGCGATCGGACTGGTCGCGGGCGCCCTGCGCGGGACGCAGTTTGGGCTCCGCCTCAACGCCATCGGCAGGAGCAGCCGCGCGGCCTACATCCGAGGCGTCCCGGTGACCCGGGGACTGCTGTGGGCCTTTGCGGGCTGCGGGGGACTCGCCGGGCTGGCCGGGTTCGTCCTGGTGATCGGCGCCTACTCCAGACACCAGCTCTTTCCGCTGATCTCGGGCGGCTACGGCTTCCTCGCGATCCTGGTGGTGCTGCTCGCCGGCTCAAACGCGCTCGCGGGCATCCTCATCTCCGCGTTGTTCGCCGCGGTCTCAACAGGGAGCCTGCAGCTCCCGCTGCAGATGCACCTCGATTCCTCGGTCGGCGGCATCATCGAGGGGACGCTCGTCCTGCTCGCGCTGCTCATGCGCGGGGTGCAGGCCCGGCTGGTCCCCCGGGGGGAGGTCACCCATTAACCTCGTCGCCCTCGCGGCCGCCGTCGTGGGTGCTGCGCCCCCGGTCCTCTTCGCGGTGCTCGGCGAGACGATCGCGGAGAAGGCGGGGGTGATCAATCTGTCGCTGGATGGGCTGATCCTGCTCACCGCGATGACCGGATTTGCAGCCGCGCGGGCCACCAACAACCTGCTCGCGGGATTCGCCGCCGCGATGGCGGTCGGCGCGGCCGGCGGCCTCGTCGTCGCGGCCGGCAGTCTCACCCTGCGCCAAAACCAGGTGGCCACCGGATTCGTGTTAATGATCGTCTGCCAGCACCTGGCCTACGTGCTGGGGACTCCCATCGCCCACCTCCCCGGACCCCAGGTCCCGTACACCCCCATCCCTCTGCTGCGGCACTGGCCCATCATCGGGCCCCTGCTGTTCAACCAGGACCCGCTCGTCTATGCGGGCGTCTTGGCGACGGCCGGCGTCTGGTGGTACATGTTCAGGACCCAGCCGGGCTTGACGCTGCGGGGGCTGGGGGAGCGGCCGGCCGCGGCATTCGCGCGGGGGGTCGATGTCATCCGGATGCGCTACCTCTACACGCTCGTCGGTGGAGCCTTGGTGGGCCTGGGCGGCGCCTCGTTCTCGCTGGCGGTCAAGCCGGGGTGGAGCCGTCCCTACGGAATCGAGGGCACGGGCTGGATCGTCCTGGCGCTCGTGGTCTTCGGCAACTGGGATCCGCTCCGGGCGGTGGCGGGCGCGTACCTCTTCGTCCTGCTCCAGACGCTGGCGACCGTGCTCCAGAGTCTGATCCCCAGCGCGCCGACGCAGGTGTTTCCCACCCTCCCCTTTCCGTTGATGATCCTCGCCCTGCTGCTCGTCACCCTCGGGAACTCCGAGCCCGTCCGGCGCCTGCTCAGGCCCCTGCCGAGCGGCCTCCAGCGGCGCGTCACGCGCGTGCTGCGCGCGCTGCAGGCATCGCCGCCGGCCGCATTGGGAGTCCCGTTCGAGACGGAGTAGGTTCGCCTGGGCAAGCAGAGGCCGTCGTGCGTCCGGGCGCGCGCGAGGCGTGGCCGATCAAAACCCGATGTGACGCTTGGCGCGGCCGAAGAGGACGAGATGCATGGCGACGGCTCCGGCAGCGCCGAGAGTGAGCGCAACGCCGACGGCGCCGAGCACGCGTGGGGACCTGCCGGTGTGCCCCGACGGACGGTCGGTGCGCCGGCGCCCGCCGACCCGGCGATCCCCGTTCAACGGTTCCATCAGATCTAGATAGCCGGTCTGGACCGGATCAAAGCGGCCGGCGTCAGCCGGGGCGGTATAACCAGCCTTGGCCAAACCGGAGATGCCAAGGTTGATTTCATTGGACCGGCCGTTCTTCGTCGAGGTTGGTCGGCTGGATTTTGACGGGCTGCGATTGCCGGCTGCGGGACGACCGTCCCGGCGGCGTGCGGCGATCCGGCGCGAGCGAGCGGTCATCCGGCGCGGCGCTGTGGCACTCACATCAATCCCCCCCTTGCCCCCCAAAGAAAAGAGGGCCGGCTTCCCTTGATGGAAGCCACCCTCTTCGGCAGCGCAGCCGGCCCCGATCACCGTGGCCCTGTCGCTTTGCGCCCCCGGATCGCTCCGGGTTTGCCTTTTCGTGAGGTCTCTCGATCTGTATGTATACCGAAGTCCCCGTAGGAAGAGGACATCGAAGCGGATCGTTCCATCCAAAGTCTTCATTATTTATCCTCAGGGATGATCACCCGCATCTGGGAGGCGCCGGATCCCTATCGGAAGGATGGAGGATGGCTGGGCGAGGGAGAGATTCTTCGCAATATTCTGGGAATCTCAGGTCCGGACCGCCGCTGCTTCCGGAGGGGTGAACGGGCCTCGGAAGGCCCTCGCTCGACGCCTCTGGAACAACACGCGAAGTCCGGGCGCCCGGCGGCTCGCGAAGCCGGTCCGGCCACCCTGGAGTCGCTGACCCGCGAGGGGGCGCTCTAGCGGAACTCCGCGAGGATGGCCTGCGCGGCGTTGTGGCCGGGAGCCCCGGTGACTTCGCCGCCCGGGTGGGTCCCCGCGCCGCACAGGTAGAGGCCGTTGATCGGAGTGCGGTAGTGGGCCCATCCCGGCATCGGCCGGGTGGCGAGGAACTGGCCCGGCACGATGTCGAGATGGCGGATGTTCCCGTCGGTGAGGCCGACGCGCGCTTCGATGTCCTGCGGAGTGAAGAGCTGCCAGTCCGCAATGCACTCGGGAAAATCGGGGGCGTACTGAGCGAGCGTGTCGATCATCTGCTCGCCCACCCCCTCCCGCCGCTCCTCCCAGGTCCCCTCGGCCAGA
>DATHLI010000503.1:0-1759 GCA_035488355.1 bacterium
GTAGCGGCAGATGAAGTCGGTGGACGGATCGAGGGCAGCGGAGAGGAGATACCCCACGGAGCGCAGGATGTCGTCGCCCACCACGTGGCCGAGGGCCTTGTTGACGATGCCGAAGTTGTCCAGGTCGACGAACAGGATCACCACCTCTTCTCCACGCCCGAGGGCGCCCATGGCCCAGTTGCGCAGGGAGGCGGCCCAGGGGAGGCCGGTGAGGGGATCGCGCTCCTGATGCCGGGCCTCGAGGATGGCCGTCAGCGAGATCAGCCCGACGAGCCGCCCGTGGTCGACGACGGGAAGAACCTCGGCCTGCTGGCGCGCGAGCAGGTCGTAGGCGTACGAGAGTGGAAGGTCGGGGGTGGCGGGAATGACATCCTTCGACATCGCCTCCGCGACCGTTCGATACAGGGGCTTCCGCAGCAGTTGAATCGGTGTGATAAACCCGATCAAGTGATCATTTTCCACCACCGGCAGCCCCGGCGCGCCCAAGGTGCTGATGAGATCGATCGCGGCGGCCACCGTGGTCAGGCCGTGAATCGCCTGGGGGGCCGGGGTCATCAGGTCGGCGACGGTGCTGGGGGAATTTCTCATACGCTTCGGCAGATTGTGGCCGGCCGGGCGGTGCTGATCGGGGACCCGAGGCTCGAAGGGAGCGCCATACGCCAAGGGTATTATCCGGCTTTGGACGCGGGGCTGCCACCCCCCGAACGGATGGATTCGCCTCTCAAACACACGATCGGTTGCGCTCCCCGGCGTGCGCTCCCCGTGGTCTCGGGGCCCGTCTCCTGGGGTACTAAGTGGGAGGGAAAGACATCCCGCCGCGGGGCTTCGGGGGGGAGTGCCCGCCCGCCAGCACACGGCAGACGTCGAAGGGGTGTCCACATCGAACTGATTACTCCGAACGAACTACGCCTCCAGGGGACGAACGATGGGCCTGGCCCGCAGTAAGAGTCCCACCAAACGCGCGCCGAAGGGCCGCGCCAAGGCCGGATCGTCCCCGGTCGCCAAGCCGGCAGACGGGAGTGCGGCCGGTCCCCGCGGGAGAGTCACCGCCGCGGACCGGCGGCGGCTGGCGGAAGTGCTTCACGATGGTCCTCTGCGGATTGCCACGGCGGCCAATATCCGCCTGCAGGCGCTCCGCCGGTTCATCGACGATCCGGAGGCGTCGGAGGCCCTCGACGAGGCGATCCTGCTGATCCGGGAGGTGATCGCCTCGATGCGGGACCTGCTGCGCCCAGGCAGCGGGGCTGTCGGGGATGATCTGCTGGCGACGCGCCTTCAACGGGCCGCGGCGCGCTGGAGCGAGATGACCGGCATGCGCGTGCACCTCAACGTGCCCGACGGTGCATCGGACGACCCGTCGGAATTTTCCCCCGAGGCGCTCGATGTCGCCGAACAGGTCATCGGCGAGAGCATCGTCAACGCCTGGAAGCATGGGGGCGCGCGGCAGATGTCGGTTGACGTCTACCCGCGCAAAGGAGGGGTGATGCTGACCCTGCGCGATGACGGATCCGGGCTCCGGCTGGCGACGGACGCCGACACGCCGAGCGGCACGAAACTGGGCCTCCGTCTGCTCCGCTCCAGGATCAGCGAGCTCGGTGGCTGGTTCCACGTGCGCTCCCCCCAGGGCGGCGGGACCACCGTGAAGGCCTGGATCCCCTCCGGCCAGCCGCACGCAACCGGGGAAGCGTAGACACCCCCTCTCTCGCCGGCCCGCCCGCGCCGGATCACCGACCGCCACCCACTCGAAGCCGCGACCACG
>DATHLI010000504.1:0-2860 GCA_035488355.1 bacterium
CTTGAACCCTTCCAGCAGGTCCCACGGCGTGATCCGGGTCTCCATGAACTGCGAGATGAGCGCCCCGATGCCGACGGACAGCGACTCGCGGTTGGTGTAGATGAACCCGTACCCGGCCATGCCGCGCGTCACCGCGCCGTACACTTCGATTGTCGCGCCCATCCCGGGGTCGAGGGTGAACCGGTCTTCGATCGCCGCCCCCGGCAGCGCGATGATCTCCTTGACGACCAGCGCCATCTCGTTGGGCTCCAGCGGGCGGCCCAGTCCGGCCTTCTGCACGAGGAACGAGTTCGCGCCGTCGGCGATCACCACCAGAGGGGCGCGGAGCTCTCCCTCCTCGCGGCCGGTGCGAACTCCCACGACCCGGCCGTGCTCGCGGATCACATCTTCCACCGTGGTCCCGGGAATGAGGAGGGCCCCGGCGGCCTCGGCCTGGGCGGCGAACCAGCCATCGAACGGCACGCGCAGCACGGTGAAGGCGTTGGGAGGCTCGACCGTGTGGGGCAGGTGCTTGTGGCCGGCGGTGACCACACTGTCCGCGGTGGTCAGCCACAACCGCTCGTCGGTCACCACGCGCTCCATCGGCGCGGTCTTCCAGAACTCAGGGACGACGTCGGCCAGCATGCGGCCGTACATCACGCCGCCCATCACGTTCTTCACGCCCGGCCGCTCGCCGCGCTCGAACAGCACGACGCTGAGGCCGCCGCGCGCCATCGTCAGCGCCGCGGCCGCGCCGCCGGGGCCGGCGCCGACGACGATCGCGTCGAACTCCTCGGAAGCCACGAGCCGGGTTTCTACCTGACCGCGGCGGCCGCCTGCCGTGCGGCCTGCTGCACTGCCGCGGTGAATCCCGCCGGGAACAGTCCGAGCCAGAGCACTCCGGCGGTGGCGAGCACGAGCGCGGCCCCGACGAGCCTGTTCCGCAGCACCGCGACGGCCTGGGGGGCGCCGCCGCTCAGGGCTGCGTAGGCGACCCGGAGATAGTAGTAGACCGAGACCACGCTCGTGAGAACGCCCACGAGCGCCGGGACCGGCTGATGGGCGGCGAGCGCCGCGCGGAACAGATACAGCTTCGCGATGAACCCGGCCGTCAGGGGCAGGCCGGCGAGCGACACCATGAACAGCACCAGGGCGGCCGCGGCCCAGGGCGCACGGCCGGAAAGGCCCGCGAGATCCTCGACCCGGTCCGCCTCCATCCCCTGGCGCGCCAGCAGCAGCAGGACGCCGAACGCTCCGAGGTTCATGGCGACGTAGACCAGGAGATAGAAGAGCACGCTCCAGGTCCCGGCGGGCCCGCCCGCGGCGACCCCGATCATGAGATAGCCGGCGTGGGCGATGCCGGAGTAGGCCAGGAGCCGCTTCAGGTTTGTTTGGAACAGCGCGGCAAGGTTGCCCCAGATCATCGTGACCACGGCGATTGCCGCCAGCATCGGCCCCCAGACGCCGGCGAGGTGGGCCAGCGCGAGGGGAAAAACCCGGAGCAGCCCGGCGAAGGCCCCCACCTTGGCCACGACCGACATGAACGCCGTGACCGGGAGCGGGGCGCCCTCGTAGACGTCCGGCGCCCAGGCATGGAAGGGGACGAGCGCTCCCTCGAACGCCAGCCCGACCGTGAGGAGCGCGATCCCGGCGCCGAGGAGCCTGGAGGGCCGCGCCGCCCCGATCTCGCGGAGATCGATCGACCCGGTGGCCCCGAACATGAGCGCGATCCCGTAGGCAAAGAAGGCGGTGGCGAACGCGCCGAGGAGCAGGTACTTCAGGCCGGCCTCCAGCGACCGCCGGCTCCTCCGCGCGATGGCCGCCATGACGTACAAAGAGAAGCTCAGGATCTCGAGACCGAGGAAGAGGGTGATCAGCGACCCGCTGGCTGCCATCACCATCGCCCCCACGGTCGCCAGCAGGAGCAGCGCGTGGTACTCGCCCGCCGGGAGCCGCACCCTGGGCAGGTACGCGGAGGAGAGGAGGATGCCGAGGCCTGCCGCGGCCAGGGCCGCGAGATCGGCGATCATCGTGAAATGATCGCGGACATACATGCCGCCGAACGCCGGCCCCCACCGCCGGCCGCCGACATCCCACACCAGCGCCAGGCCGACCGCGGCAAGCGACCCCCACACGGCCGCCGGCCGGGGCGTCTGCGGCTCGAGGGCCCCTCCGGCCGCCCACGCATCTTGGAGAAGCACGACGACCGCCGCAATGGTCAGCACGAGCTCCGGCCCGACGAGGACCAGGTCCGCGGTGCTCACGGGGAGGTCCCCATCGCCTGACGGCCTTGCCGTGCCGGCGCCTGCGTGGCCGCGGCGTTCGCCACGAGCGCCCGCACGGTCGCCTCGCTCCGCGCGAGCAGCGGGCGCGGGTACAGGCCAACCCAGAAGATCACCGCGATCAGCGGCACGAGGATCGCGAGTTCCTCTCTGCGGAGGTCCGCCATCGATGCGAGGCCGTCGCGGACGGGACCGTGGAAGATGCGGCCGATGAACGCGAGGAGGTATGCCGCCGCCGCGACCACGCCGAACGCCGCCAGAACCGCGGCGGCCGGACGGGCCTGGAAGGTCCCCAGCAGGATCAGGAACTCGCCGATGAAGCCGTTCGTGCCCGGGAGAGCCAGGGAGGACAGGGCGACGATCATCGCCGCCGCCGCGAGCATCGGCGCCCGCGCCGCGGCGCCGCCGTAGCCGTCGGTGTCCGCGCGGCCGGTCCGGGCGATCAGCATCCCCGCAATGAGAAACAGCGCCCCGGTGCTGACGCCGTGATTGACCATCTGGATGAGACTCCCCTGCAGCGCGGGGACATTGAGCGCGAAGATGCCCAGCAGGATGAACCCCATATGGCTCATGCTCCCATAGGCCAGCAGCCGGCGCAT
>DATHLI010000505.1:0-1638 GCA_035488355.1 bacterium
CAGCAGCGCGCGGGCGGCCGCCAGGGCGTAGGGGCCGCCCGACCCGACGGCGGCCACGCCATCGTCAGGCTCCACGATGTCGCCGCTCCCCGACAGCACAAAGATATGCTCCCGGTCCGCAACGACCATGAGGGCTTCCAGCCTCCGGAGGATCCGGTCGGTCCGCCAGTCCTTGGCCAGTTCGACCGCCGCCCGGGGGAGGTTCCCGTGATAGGCGGTCAGCTTCTGCTCGAGCTTCTCGAAGAGGGTCAGCCCGTCGGCGGCCGAGCCGGCGAACCCGAGGAGCACCCCATCGGCGACGCGCCGCACCTTCTTCGCCCCTTGCTTGAGCACGGTGTTCCCGGCGCTCACCTGCCCGTCGCCGGCCACGGCGACAACCCCATCGCGCCGCACGGCGAGGATGGTCGTCGACCGCATCCGCGCCCTCGCAGGCCCGCGGACGCCGCGGCCCGCGGCAGACGTCAGGACGGAGCCCCGACCTGCTCGACCTCCCGAGGCTTCGGAGCTTCTTTGTATTCGCACGCCTTGTTGCTGCAGACCACCGGCGTGGGCGCGCCCCGCCTGGCCCGCTTGGCGACCAGCATCTGGCCGCAGACGGGGCAGGTCCGGCCGGTCGGCCGATCCCACGAGGTAAACGTGCACGCCGGGTAGTTGGCGCATCCGTAGAACATCCGTCCCTTCCTGGTGCGCCGCTCCACAATTTCGCCGCCGTCGGTGGGACATCGGACGCCGATGCCGACCGGCCGCGTGTAGGAGCACTCCGGGTACCCGGAGCAGGCGATGAACAGGCCGTAGCGGCCGCGCCGCTTGACGAGCGCCTTGCCGCACCGCGGACACGGCTCCCCGATCTCCTCGGGCGCCATCTCGACCTCTTCGATGTTCTGCTCCGCCATGTGCAACACCTCGGCGAAGGGCCCGTAGAACCCGCGGAGCAGCCGCACCCAGTCCTCCTGCCCTTCCTCCACCCGGTCGAGATCCTCCTCCATGTGGGCGGTGAAATCGACATCGACCACCCTGGCAAAGTGCTCGACCAGCAGGGAGTTGACGAGGATGCCGAGTTCCGTCGGGTACATCCGCCGGTCCTCCACCTCCACATAGCCGCGGTGCTTGACCGTTTCGATGATCGGCGCGTAGGTGCTGGGCCGGCCAATCCCGCGCTCTTCCAGCGCGCGCACCAGCGTCGCCTCCGTGTAGCGGGGCGGCGGCTGGGTGAAGTGCTGGGCCGGATCGAGGCCCAGCAGGCGCAGGCGCTCTTGCTCCTGCACATCGGGCAGCCAGCCCTCGGGCGCGTCCTCCTCATCGTTGTCGCGCCCCTCCATGTAGACGCGCAGGAACCCCGGGAACTTCACGCGCGACCCGGTGGCCCGGAAGAGGTAAGGGCCGGCGGTGATGTCCACGGCGAGCGTGTCGAGCACCGCCGAGGCCATCTGGCTGGCGACGAAGCGCTCCCAGATCAGCCGGTAGACCTTGTGCTGGTCGGCCTTGAGGAACGGCTTCATGACCTCCGGGGTCCGGAGGACCGACGTCGGCCGGATGGCCTCGTGGGCCCCCTGCGCGTTCCGGCGGGACGTATACTGGCGCGGCTGCGCGGGGACGTAGGGCGCGCCGAACGTCTGCCCGACGTAGTCCCGGGCCTGC
>DATHLI010000506.1:0-3424 GCA_035488355.1 bacterium
GGGAGGTTTCCCCGGGAGATCACGTTGTCTTCATCTATGAGGATACCCCTGAACTGACCGCGTTCGTCGTGCCTTTCATCAAGGAGGGTCTGACCAAGGGGGAACGATGTCTGTACGTCGTTGACGATCAGGAGCTCCCGGAGATCACCGAAGCGCTCTCCGCCGGGGGCGTGGACGTGGATCGGGAGAGCCGGCGCGGCGCTCTGATGTTCATGAATGGTGAGGAGTATGCCGGGCCTCCGCCGTTCGATCCCCTGCGGATCGTGGAGCTCCTCCGAAGGAGGGCGGCAGCGGCCGCCTCCGGCGGGTTCACCGGTCTCAGGGTTGCGGGGCAGATGACCTGGACACTCAAGGCGGGTGTTCCAGACCGCGCGCTTGTGGAGTATGAGGTCCTCGTCGAACAGTCTACCGGCCCCGTTCCGTTCACGGCCGCCTGCATGTATCGAAGAGACCGATTCGACCCGGCGGTGCTCCAGCAGATGATTCGCAGTCACCCGAAAGTGGCCGCGGACGACTTGGTGGTCCTTAGCCTCAGCGCCTTGTTCCAAAACCTTGCCCGCGTGGATTTGCAAGGGTTGGTGGAGTCTGCGCGCGAGCATCGCGTACCCAAGGGAGGATTCTACTACCATCAAGGAGATCCGGCGTCGCCTCTCAAGGTCTACGTGCTGACGCGCGGGACGGTGAAGCTCGTTCGAACGGATCCGGATGGGCGCAGCGTCATTATCCGCATTGTCAAACCGATGGAATCGTTCGGAGATCGTCTCACCTTAGGGGACGCGACCCGTTACGTCTCCGCACAGGCGCTGGAAGAATCCCGAGCGTTCGCCTGGGATGCCGCGACGATCCTTCAAGCCATCACGACACGCCCCGCGGTTTCTTTGAACGCCGTGCGGGTGTTGGAGGAGCTCATCGAGAAGGAGCGCACTCGCCTCCAGGACCTTGCAACATCGGGCGTGGAACAGCGGCTCGCCCGGTTCCTGCTGAGGCTCGCCCAATCGATAGGACGCCAGACGGTTCGCGGTCTCGCCATCGACGTGTCGCTTTCGGGCCAGGATCTGGCCGAGCTGGTGATCACGACGCCGTATACCGTGAGCCGGATCCTTGCCGACTGGAGGCGGTTGGGCATCGCAGATGCGCAGCGCGAACGGATCCTCCTCCTTGACGTGAAGCGTCTGGCCGCGGTCTCCGGCCTCCGAGACGAAGGGGATCTTCGGCTGGCCGAAGGCAGCGTCCCGCTGGAAACCTAACCACCGCCTCGACGCGCTTCCGGTCATTCCCATGAGACAAGAAGTACAGCCGCCTGTAAGACGCTCGAAGGGGGGTCTCGAGGTGGAGACGTTCGACGCCGTGCGCACCGTGCTGGCCGTGCGCAGTTACCAGGACAAGCCCGTGCCGTCCGACCTCGTCCGGAGGATCGTCGAGGCCGGGCGACTGACGGCGAGCAGCATGAACGGTCAGCCCTGGCATTTCATCGTCGTCGAGGCCCGCGAGACGCTGCGCCGGCTGGGGACCTTGGCGCGGTCCGGGCCGTACGTCGCGCAGGCCCCCCTGGCGATTGTCGTGGCGATTGAGAAAACAAGGTTCGCGGTGTCCGACGCGAGCCGCGCGGTCCAATCGATGATCTTGACCGCCTGGTCGGAAGGGGTCGGTTCGAACTGGGTGGGCTTTCTGGGGATGACCGAGGTCAAGGGGCTCTTGGGCATCCCCGAAGATTTGGACGTGCTGGCGATTATCCCGTTCGGCTATCCCGGCCGCGCCGTCGGCCGGGGCAAGAAGCAGCGAAGGCCGCTCGCCGAGGTGGCGCACCGCGAGCGGTTCGGGCAGCCCTTCCAATGACGTCTCTGCTGCTACCCGGCCGTCTCCGGCCGACGTGGAAGGCGGACCACAGGTGATGTCAGGATCACCAAGGCCTGGATGAGGAATCCGAGCGCCGCCACGACGAGGCAGGTCTCCACCCCGTAGCGTCCGCCCACCCACGCCCCGATGGCCGCCCCGACCGGCCGGGCTCCGGTTGCGGTGGTGAAGATGGCCGATACCCGGCCGAGCAAGTCTCCCGGCGTGAGCGTTTGACGGAGCGTCGTGGTGCTGATCACCCAGAGGATCGGGCCGGCGCCGATCAGGAAGAAACTCAAGCCCGCGAGCAGGACGGACGGGGTCCAGATCGTGAGCACCATCACGGCCGCGGCGGCGAGGCCGGCGATTGGCCCAATGGCGATAACGGCGCCGGGCGGCAGCGCACGGGTGATCCGGGCGGCCAGGAGCGCGCCTGCGACCATGCCCACCCCGTAGGTGGCGAGCGTGGCCCCCACCTCTGACGCCGAGAGGCCCAACGTGTGGACCGCGTAGGGAACGTACACCGCCTGCAGGATGAAAAATGCCGCGTTGAAGACGAGTTGGGTCAGGGCAATGGGCAGGAGCAGCGGATGCCCGAACACGAACCGGGCTCCTTCTCGGAGGTCGTGAAGGGGGTGACGAGGCGGCAGCGCCGGCCGAGGCGGTTCGCGCAGACCGGCGAGCAGGAACACGGCGCAGGTCGAGAGCGCCGCGGCGAACCCAAACGCGGGCCCGGCGCCGGTCCAGCCGATGAGCGCGCCACCCAGCGCCGGGCCGGCGGCGAAGCCCACCGTGCGGGCCAGTTCGAGCCGGCCGTTTGCGGCGGCAAGGGCTTCGACCGGCACCAGCGCCGGCACCAGGGATGGCGCGGCGACACCGTAGGCGACCGTCCCGCTCGCCCCGATGAAACCCAGCAGCGCCAGCAGGGGCACCGTCAGCCGGTGGAGCTCGGCGAGCGCCACGATGCTGATCAGGGAGGCGACGCGCAGGGCTTCGGCGGACACCATGAGGCGGCGTCGGGACGCGCGGTCGGTCAGGATGCCTGACGGAATGGACAGCAGCAGGAACGGGAGCGTCTGCGCGGTCTGGAGCAGGCCTGTTTCGCCCGGGCCGGCGCCGAGGGCGAGCACGGCGACGATGGGCGCGGCGGCCAGACCGACCTGCTCGGCCGATTGCGCCGCCAGATTGGACCAGACGAGGCGGTTGAAACTCACGGCATGACCTCCCGGGCTTGTGGCGTCATGCCGATTATGAGAAATCCAGGCGCCCGGATCTATCCGTTTCTTGCGGGGAAATCCGCGCGGGCGGGCCTCAACGCACGGGGCCCGAACGACAACAGACCTCAGTCTTACCGGCGGCCGGCCAGGATGTGCGCCGAGACGGCGGCCATGACGACCGCCCCGCCGACGAAGGTCGCCAGCGGCGGCACCTCTTTGAAGGCCACCCAGACCCAGGCCGGAGCGAGCGGCGCTTCGAGCGCGCTGATCAGCGCGGACTCTGTGGCGGAGATGAGCCGCGTGCCCAGGGTGAGGAGCAGCAGTCCCAGACCGAACTGCGTCGTGCCGAAGAGCGCGAGGTAGGCAAACTCCGC
>DATHLI010000507.1:0-7072 GCA_035488355.1 bacterium
CGGGCTCGCCGTCTCACCAGACCCGGCCTCGTGTACTGTGGGGACGATTCGAGCAGCAAACGGATTGCCGTTGAGCTGATCCGCGACGTGGGGTTCGATCCTGTAGACGCTGGACCCTTACGGATCGCCCGTTACATCGAGCCGTTTGCGCTGCTGGTCGGCCAACCGGCATACGAGGGAAAAGGAGGCCCAGAACTGGCGTACGGGTTCGAGCGGTTTACGAAATAGGATGACCACAAAAGGCAGTTATTGTGGGTGAGGGAATTCAGAAAATGGACATCAAAAGAAGTGGCTCGCAGCCTTCCGGCAAGGGACCGGCCGAGTATTTTACCGGCACGGTACGCATTGACCCCTTGTTCGAGTCACCCGATCCGGCACGCGTGCGGGGCGCCAGTGTCACGTTCGAGCCCGGTGCTCGGACGGCATGGCACACTCACCCGCTGGGCCAAACTCTGATCGTGACGGCCGGCTGCGGCCGGGTACAACGCTGGGGTGGTCCGATCGAGGAAATTCGGCCGGGGGACGTGATCTGGTTCCCGCCGGGCGAGAAACATTGGCACGGCGCCACGGCTGCCACGGCCTTGACGCACATCGCCATTCAGGAACAGCTCGACGGCAAGACCGTCGACTGGATGGAAAAGGTTAGCGACGAACAATACCAGGCCGGATTAAGGGCCGGGTAATCGGAGGTAAGCCCCTATGCGCGCAACAGTCATGTTCGGCGCCGGCGACGTCCGTATCGAGACCGTCCCTGACGCCCGCCTGATCGAACCCACCGACGCCCTCGTCGTCGTCACGCGCGCCGCCATCTGCGGCAGCGATCTCTGGCCGTACAAGGCGATGGAACACAGCGAGACCGGCCGCCGGATGGGACACGAGGCCGTCGGCGTCGTCGAAGCCGTCGGCGCCGACGTCCGCACCCTGAAGGTCGGGGATGTCGTCGTCATGCCGTTCGCGTACTCCGACGGCACCTGCGTCTTTTGCCACGAGGGACTGCACACGTCGTGCATCCACGGAGGGTTCTTCGGCGCGGGTGACGTCGGCGGAGCACAGGCCGAAGCGGTGCGTGTCCCCCAGGCAGACGGAACGCTCGTCGTCCTGCCGGTCGGCACAGACGACGCGCTGATACCGTCGCTCCTCACCCTCTCAGACGTGATGGGGACGGGCCATCATGCGGCCGTCGCCGCCAAGGTCGGTCCGGGAAAGACAGCGGGCGTCGTCGGTGACGGGGCCGTCGGCTTGTGCGGGGTGATTGCCGCCCGGCGCCTCGGCGCCGAGCAGATCATTCTCCTGGGCCGTCATCCCAAGCGGATCGCGCTTGCGAGAGAGTTCGGCGCAACAGACGTCGTCAGCGAGCGAGGCGACGAGGCGGTTGAGCGCGTGCGCGAACTCACCGACGGCTTCGGCGTCCACTCCGTCCTCGAGTGCGTCGGCCTCGAGCAGTCGATGCGCACGGCGCTCAGCATCGCGCGTCCTGGCGGCGCAGTCGGCCGCGTCGGCGTCCCTCAGGACGAGACGATGCCCGCGTCGCGGCCGGCATTCTACAACAACGTCACCCTGAGCGGCGGACCTGCGCCGGCCCGCGCGTACATCGAGGAGCTGCTGCCGGACGTCCTCGAAGGCCGGATCGAACCTGGTCGAGTCTTCGATCGGGTCGTGCGCCTCAACGAGGTGCCTGACGGCTACCGGGCGATGAACGAACGGGACGCGATCAAGGTCCTGATCGGATTCTGAAGCGCCGGCTCGCAACAGGAGCCGCAGCTCAGACCAACCACACCCGCATCACCGAGGGAGACACGCGATGACGGCTTGGACGAAAGTTCAGCAGAGAATACAGCCGCTTCTTCGGGAGTGCGCCAACGAAGGACATAGCCAAACTCCGACAAGATACTCGTCCCTGGGCCTGAGCCAACAGCACGCATGAAAAACCTGGCGCGCCCGGAGGGATTCGAACCCCCGACCCGCTGCTTCGAAGGCAGCTGCTCTATCCCCTGAGCTACGGGCGCGCAAAACCCACTTTACCATACGACCCGCCCCCCTCCAAGAGATGCGCGGTTTCTTCGAGCACCACCGGAAAGGCGAAACCGGGCGGTTGGTGGAATCCTCACCATGCCGTGCGTGTATCCCCTGGACTGTGTTCAGGGAAGCGTTGATCAGGGGTGAATAAATGGAAACGAAGTTGATCTTCGAGAAAGAGCGGGAGACAAAGAATACGATCCGGTACCAGGAGAAGCCGGCCGAGGGCCAACCGCCGATCATCGGGACGCTCTACGTCGCGAAATTCTGGGCCGGCGGCGCCGATCGGGTCACCGTGACGCTGAGCAAGGAAGGCTAGGCCGGAGGTCAACCACATGACGGGAGCAGCGTCGGAAGGTGCTGCGATCCGCGGGCCGCGGGTATGGCTCCGGGCATTTACGGGCTTCTACCCTCCGCGGGAGAGCACGGCGTCACAACTCGATCCCGTGGCGAAGTTTCTGTTCTCCGCCCGCAGCGTCATCCTCGTCATCTCCGCCCAGGCGGCCATCATCGCGGGGCTGCTGGCCGCGGCCGCCGGCCGGTTCGATGCGGTGGCCTTCGTCCTCGTGCTCATCGGACTCGTGACGGCCCATGCGCTCAGCAACCTGAGCAATGATTACTTCGGCCACAGGCGGGGCCACGACACGCCCGACTCGCCCCGGATGCGATACACAATCCACCCCATCGCCAGCGGGCTCCTCGACGGGAAAAGCCTGCTGGTGGGCCTCGGAGTCCTCGCGGTCATCGGCGCAGGGGTCGTGCTGTACTTCTGGGCGGTTCGCGGCCCCCTGGCCCTGGGTTTCGCCCTGGCTGGGCTGGCGCTGCTCTATCTGTACGACGCCGCGCCCAGGCCGCTGAAAAGCCTCGGCCTCGGGGAGATCGCCGCCTTCATCGTCTGGGGACCCCTGATGGTGGGAGGCGGATATTATGTGATTACCGGGCGGCTGTCGTCTACGGCGTTCCTGGTGTCGGTGCCGTACGGGCTCGGGGTGATGTCCATCCTCATCGGAAAGCACATCGACCAGGCGGCGTTCGACCAAAGCCACGGCCAGCGCACGCTGCCGGTGGCGTTGGGCGAGCACCGCGCGCGGACGCTCAACCGGGCCATCATCGCGGCGATGTACGTCGTGGTGGCGGCGCTCATCGCGGCGGGAAGGCTCACCCCGTTCGCCGCGCTCGTCGTCCTGGCTCTGCCGAGAGCCGGCCGCGCCCTCTCCGTGACGGCCCGGCCCAAACCTGCCGCCCCACCGCCCGGGTATGTCGGGTGGCCCCTCTGGTACCACCGGGTCTCCCTTGTCCACAACCGCCTGTTCGGCTGGACCTATATCGCGGGACTCGCCGCCGGCGCAATCGCCGCTGGAGCGCGTCCGGGCTAACGGGCGATCCGAGTCGAAGAGTACGCGCTCGTCCTGAGACCACAACCGAGGGTCGAGTGCGCCTCGGCCGCGGGATAGGAGGAATATTCGTGCGCATATTCAGAGTGCAGTCGGAGCAGGCCAAGCATCCGGATAATCCGGAGTATTTCAGCGGCACGGTCCGCCAGCAGCGCCTGAACCAGACGAAGGAAGCCGGGGGCATCGATCTGGTCGCCGTCTTCTTCGCGCCCGGAGCGCGGACGCGGCCCCATATCCACACGACGGACCAGGTGCTCACCGTGGTCGAAGGCGAGGGGATCGTCGCGACCGAGCAGGACCGGCGCCTCATCCGGCCGGGAGATATCGTCATCATCCCCGGGGGCCAGTGGCACTGGCACGGCGCCACGCCGGCCTCCGCGATGTGCCACGTCTCCGCTCGGCCCGGCGGCCCGACGAACTGGTCCGCGCCGCTGCGAGACTGGGAGACCTATATGCAGGGAGCCCGATCTTGACTTCGCAACCGCCCACGGTAAATTGTCGAACGCCTGATCACTTTGATCCGGGTATATATATCCCGAGCGCCCTAGGCGCGGAAGCCGCAGCGGCCGGTAACGCGCCGGGACGGCAGGGCGAAGTCAAGGATCGAGGACGGGTGGATGGCGATGCGGAGGCGGGCGTCGGAGGGCGCCGTACGCGCGGCGACTCGGAGGACAAAGCGCAAGACCTGGGGCGGGGTGAGCCCGATCCCGCATGCCCCGTCCATCCGCGGCGTGCGGTTGTCCAGGAAGCGCGCGCCGGCGCCTCCCACAGCGGCGAAGTTTCCAAGTTTTGTGTATAATGGCGGCCCCGTCATCGCCTCCCCGCAGGTTTACACGAGCTTCTGGGGACCGTTGTGGACGCGGGATCAGGCGCACAAGTCCCGCGCCGACAGGCTGAGCCGGTTCCACGCGGACCTGCTCCAGAGCGGCTTCATGAACGTGCTGAGCCAGTACGGCGTGGGGCACGGGGCAGGGGCGGCCGGCGCCTTCGTCCGGGCGACGTTTATCGGCAATGTGCCCGGTACGCTCACCGACCCGGGCATCCAGAGCATCATCCAATCCTCCATTACGGAAGGCGTCCTCCCCGAGCCGACCACTCCATCGATCATCGCGGTCATCATCTACCTCGACGAGACCATCGGCGTGGACGATGCGTCGAATGGGCTGGTGCTCTGCGAGGCGGCCAACGACACGGCGTTCGGCTATCACAACTTTTTCACGACCACCGCGGGCAACCCATTCTACTATGCGATCGTCCCGGCGCTGAGCGACACCTGCCTGGCAGAGTCGTGTCCGGGGAACGATGCCGGCTGCTCCCTCCATCTCTCCGAAACACAAGAGCAGCGCCTGACGCAGGTGGCCAGCCACGAGTTCGCGGAGATGACCACCGATCCGCAGTTGAATGCCTGGGTCGATCCCGCGAACGGAGAGAACGGGGACATCTGCAATGGCGAGTCGGACCCTCTCACCGTGGGGACGAACACCTGGACCGTGCAGCGAATTTACAGCAAGTACGACGACATCAACAGCAGCGGCAGGGTGTTCTGCCTGAGCCAGGCTCAGGATCCCAGGCCGAGGCTGAGCCCGGGTCCCACCGACCGCCTAACCCGCTCCTGATCTCAGCGGCCGGCCCGCTTATTCCGCCCGCATCCCCCTACGCCGGCCCCTTGCGGACCACGATCCTCTCGGCGAGCACTGCCGCATCCTCCGCGACGCCGAGAAAGGTCGCCGACCTGCGTTTGCGCTGGAAATGCACGCCCATAAAGTGCAGCCCTTGAACGACCGTGCTGGAGCCGTCTTGTTGGATGGGGAAACCCAGATCATCGAATGCCGGCGGCAACCTGACCCAGCTCGTGTAGTCCGGCCGGAAGCCGGATGTAAAGATGACGGCGCCAAACCCTTTGAGGTCAAGGCGCTCTGCAGGGCTTGCGCTGAACGGCGCCGGCAGTGGCATCTCAGGCGGCGCGATGCCCCGGGCGACGCAGCTCTTCCGAATGAGCCCGCACAGATCGGCATACCGAGTATCGCCAAAGCCAACGGACTCTGCCAGATCAGGCGCAAAATGCGCCACGCCGTCTTCGACCCCGATCAGGTGGCCAAGCAGGTTGACGCCCAACGTTTGCAGGGTCCGGTAATTGAGGTCATGGCCGCCCCGGCGGCCGCTGGCCTGCGGGTTTGCCCCGAGACGCGCCCGCGGGGTGGGAAGCTCGGCCAGGGTGGTTTCAAAAAACGGGGTCTCCACAGCCCACGCGATGGTGTCCCGGCCTTCGAGCCGCCGGGGGATCCATGGCGCGCGTCCACAGGCGATAAACGTGTCCCGCTCGGCTTCGACGAGCTCTTCGGCCAGCTGGCACCCGGTCTGCCCGCTGCCGACCACAAGGACCGGACCCGGCGGAAGCGCCTGGGGGTTTGTGTAGTCCTCGGCGTCGATCACATGGAGCGATGCCGGCAGCTGGGCGGCGGCGGGAGGACGGTGCGGCTTCTGATATCCGCCCGAGGCGAGCACGACCTGCCGTGCGCGAAACGTGCCCGCCGATGTCCGCAGGAGGAAGCCGCCGTCGGCGCCTGCGTCCAGCACCGAGACATCGACTCCCTCGCGCACCGGCGCCTTGAAGCTGCGCGCGTAGCCCGCGAGATGAGCCACAATGTCGTCTCTGGGCATGAAGCCGTCCGGATCCCCGCCGCGGTAAGGGGCGCCCGGCAGCCGCACCGTCCAGTTGGGGATGACCAGGCAGAAGCTGTCCCAGCGGCCGCGCCACGTCTCGCCCACCCGCCCGCGCTCCAGCACAACATGCTCGATCCCCGCGTGACAGAGCTCGTGGCTGATCGAGAGACCGGCCTGGCCGGCGCCGACGACAGCAACATCAACAGTTTCCGTCATCATCCCCCCCGCTCCCGGCGATCCCGTGAGACGCGCCGGGTCCAGGCCGTTACATCAAGCCGATGACCGGATGCAGCTCGACGCCGTTCGGAGCCACGCCCTTCTGCCCATGGATTTCATCGAAGAACAACACCCCGGTAACGGTCGCGAGCGGACTGCCCGGGATCCGGGCGAAGTGGGTGGTCGAGGGCATCCCGAACCGCTGGATGAACGCCGCCCGGGCCCGAGCCATCTGGGCCCGCACCCGAGAGCCTTGGGCGCACGCGGGGTCCGGGATCTCGGCGATCATGGTCGCGCCATTTTGCGGATCCACGATCACCACGTGGAAGTCGCTGTCGGCTTCCTCCTTGGCGAACATCAGCTTCGCGCGGACCGCGTACGTGACGCGCTCAGCCGCCGTCCTTCCGAGCGCGCCCGAGAGCATCGCCGGCGCCGGCAGATCCCGGAGCGTGGGGATCACCCCCTGCCGCGGCGTGAGATCGACCTGTCCGGCCCCGGGATCCGTTAGCGTCTTGACGCCCCAGCGCCAGGCGCCGCAGCCTGTGTGGGCCGACTCTCCGGGCATGGGCGCCATCCAACAGGTCGCCGCCAGGGCCAGCCCCGCGATGAAGCACGCTGCTACATGACGCATCGTCCTTCCTCCTCTTATGTCATGCTTCGTGTCGAATGAGATCTAATGCGAGGTGCCACTCTCGGGGAGAAGATCAATCCCTCCTTGCGGCTCGACCGCTGAACACAGACTATCTCTCCCCGGGAGCGGCGCGGCCTATGACCACCGATAG
>DATHLI010000508.1:0-2086 GCA_035488355.1 bacterium
CGCCCTGCCGCGGTGCGTGCGGATCCTCATGCTCATGAACACGACCAAGACCGCGGCGGAGGTCCGGCACGTCTACCTCCGCGACGCCGAGCGCCTCCGCCCCGACCTCACGCGATCGTGACCCCGCTGGTCGTTTCCCCGGGGCGCGCGCTCCAGGGCGTGCTCCGCGTGCCGGGGGACAAGTCCATCTCGCACCGCGGGGCCATCCTCGGCGCCATCGCGCACGGCACCACGCGGGTGACGGGGTTCCTTCACGCGGAGGACTGCCGGTCGACCCTGCGCTGCCTGCGCGCGGCCGGCGTCCCCATCGACGAACGGAGCGACGAGGTCGAGGTCCGCGGCGGGCCGCTCCAGGAGCCTGAGGAGGTGCTGGACGTCGGGAACTCCGGGACGACGATCCGCCTGCTCGCCGGCGTCCTGGCCGGGCACCCGTTTCACAGCGTGCTCACCGGCGACACGTCGATCCGCCGGCGGCCGATGGACCGGATCGCGGATCCACTCCGGAGGATGGGCGCGCGGGTGTCCGGACGTCAGGGAGGCCGCTTCGCTCCGCTCGGCATCGACGGCGGCAGGCTGAGCGGCATCGATTACGCCACCCCGGTCGCGAGCGCGCAGGTGAAGTCGGCGGTGCTCCTGGCAGGCCTCTTCGCCGAGGGGGCGACCTCGGTGCGTGAGCCGGCCCAGAGCCGCGATCACACCGAGCGCATGCTGGGAACATTCGGCGCGGCGGTGGAGCGGGACGGGCTGACCACCCGGCTGCGCGGGCCGGCGACCCTCAGGGCCGCGAGGGTGCGGGTGCCGGGCGATTTTTCCTCGGCGGCCTACTTTATCGTCGCCGCGTCGCTCGTGCCGGGCTCCGAGGTCGAAATCCGCGATGTCGGACTGAATCCCACGCGCACCGGGCTGCTGGACATTTTGAAGATGATGGGCGCGCGCGTGGAGGTGGGGGATCTCCGCGAGGAGGGCGGAGAGCCCGTCGGGACCGTCGCCGTTCGGGCGAGCCGGCTGCACGGCGCGGTGATCGGCGGGGACCTGGTGCCGCGCGCGATCGACGAGCTGCCGGTGCTGGCAGTCGCGGCGTGTTTCGCGGAGGGCGAGACCGTGATCCGGGATGCCGCCGAACTGCGGGTGAAGGAGTCGGATCGCGTCGAGGCGCTGGCGAGGGAACTGGGGCGCCTCGGCGCCCGGATCGAGCCGCGGCCGGACGGCATGGTGATCGCCGGCGGCCGGCCGCTGCGGGGCGGCCGCGTCGCAAGCGGCGGAGACCACCGGATCGCCATGAGCCTGGCCGTGGCCGGGCTGTGCGCCGCCGGGCCTGTCACCGTCGACGACCCCGGCAATATCGAGACGTCGTTTCCCGGGTTTGCGGAGGCGCTCCGCCGGGCCACCGGCGGATGACATACGATCCCTGGCAGATGATCGCCGGGGCGGTGGTCGTGTGCGGCGCCTCGATGCTCAAGGGCGCCATCGGGTTCGGATTTCCGCTGGTCGCGGTCCCACTGCTGTCGACCATCATCGGCCCGCGGGCGGCGATCCCGGTCGTGGCCATCCCCACGCTCCTCAGCAACTTCCTCGTCGTCCGCCGCGGGGGCGCCGGCGGGGAGGGCGCCGGCATGGTGGCGCTGCTCGGCTGCCTCGCCGCGGGCACGGTGGGAGGCGCGCTGCTGTTCGGGTCGCTGAGCCACCGATTACTGTCGGGCCTGGTCGGCGCTGTGGCGCTGCTCTACGTGCTCGCCACCGCGGGCCGGCTGACGCTCAAGATCCCCGCCGCCGCCGGCAATCGGGCCGGGCCCGCGATCGGCCTGCTCGCGGGCTTGATGGGAGGGTCGACGGGGATTTCATCGCCGCTCCTCGCCAGCTACCTTCACTTCCGGCGTCTCGCCAAGCGCGAATTCGTCTTCTGGATCACCATGATGTTCTTCGTCGTGAACATCGTGCAGGTCGCCAGTTACGTCAAGTTGGGCCTCTATCCAGGCCCCGTTCTGACCGGCGCGCTCGCCGCCTGCCTGCCGATGGCGGCCGGCACGCTCGCCGGCCTCGCGCTGCAGGACCGGCTGCCGGCCAGGCTGTTCGAGCGGATCGTGCT
>DATHLI010000509.1:0-5060 GCA_035488355.1 bacterium
TCCCGGACGCGCACCTAACTCCTCCGCCTGGCCCACGCCGGGACCAGGAGGGCAACGGCCACGGCGGTCGTGTAGTGCATCACCGTATCCGCCGCCAGATTCGCGGCGGGGAAGTGGCGCTCGCCGAGCCGGCCGATCCCAACGAGGGCCGCAATTTGCCTCAGCGGCACGATGAGGCCCACGATGGGCAGGCGAACGGGGCTGGCTCCCGCCGGCAGGGGTACCAGGGCGATGAGCGCGCTGTCGATCGTTGCCAGCACAAGGGTCATGATCCACAAGGCCGGAGCGGGACGGTCGATCAGCCGGCTCAACCATGCATAGAGCAGCCCCCCGAGGACGCCCGCCGCAAACGCGGACCACGCCACGAAGAGTGGGGGTGGGATGCTCGCCCGCATGACCGCGCCCACGGCCAGGCCCGCCAGGGCGGCCGCAATCCCCGCGCCAACGCCCGCCAGCAACCCGGAACCCCATCCTACGACCTGCCGGGTGCGTCTCGCCTGCGCCATGCCGGGACCACCTCCCATGTCTTCCTTTGGCATGAGCGGTAAAGATCCTCCGGCGGCCGCCGCGGCCGGCAGGGGGGGTGGCTGCTCGGTGAGGGAGACGGGTGGAGTGCGCGGCGCCTGACGCGCCGTCAGTCGGGGAAGGCTCTGCGGAAAATGAAGTAGATCATGAAGGCGACGAGCCCGATCGGCGAGATCATGATGCCGAGCACGTGCCCTATCACGAGCGCCGGCGTGAACGACACGCCGAAGACGTTGATCGTGATCCGAGTCATCCAGCCAATGTTCGGATCGAATCCCAGCGCTCCGATGAGCGTCGTCACGTGGGTGTCGCTGCTCCGGACCACGTCGATGAACGGACCCGAAAACGTCAAGGTCAATGTGATGAAGGCAAGGCAGACGCCGTACCCGATGATGTGTCGCGCGCCTGTCAGGAGATATCTCATACCCACCACCAGCGCCAGGATGCCGGACCTCGCACATTCACTATGCCCACGGGTCCCCTCTTGCAGACACGGTCGATCGCGGCATCTCCGCCCCGGACCGTGCCCTCCGCGGCCTGGGCAGGGACGGCCTTGCCGTCCGCCGAACACGCGTGGGTCAGATCCGCGCTCCCGGGGGTGGTGCGATTGAGACGGTTGCCGATCGGCGTGCTCGCCTGCGTCCTGCTGGCTTCGTGGGCCGGGGTGCCCGGGGGGCTCGCGGCCAGTTACGGTCCCCAACAGACCGTGGTCATCGCGCACGACATCACCGATGCCGTCACGCTCGATCCCAACCTCGCCTATGAGCTCAGCGCGAGCCTGACCGACCTACAGATGTACTCGAATCTCGTGACGTTTGCCCGCGGGAACCTGACCCAGCCCAGGCCTGAGGTGGCGCAATCGTGGGACGTGAGCAAGGACGGCCGGATCTACACCTTCCACCTGAAACGGGGGATCGTGTTCAGCAGCGGCAATGCCCTCACCGCCGACGACGTCGTCTACACGTTCCAGCGCATCGTCAGCCTCCCCAAGGACCCCGCGGCGTGGCTGATCACCCAGATGGGGATCGACGACAAGAATGTCTCGAGCGCGGTCACCGCGCCGGATCCCTCCACGGTCGTCATCACGCTGCCCAAGCCGTTCAGCCCGGGGGCGTTCCTCTCCATCATGGCCAACGCGGTTGCCGGGATTGTGGACAGCGCGACGGTGAAGGCGCACGTCGTGAACAACGACTGGGGCAGCGCCTGGCTCACCGACCATTCGGCGGGCAGCGGCCCGTTCCAGCTCGCCCGGTGGGAGCGTCAGGTGGCGATCGAGCTGGTGGAAAACCCACGATACAACCTCCGCCCCGCGCCGCAGATCAAGCGGATCGTCTACCCCAACATCCTGGAGAACACCGTGCAGCGGGAAATGCTGGGGCGCGGTGACGCGGACATCGCCTGGGACCTGTCGGCGGCCCAGCTCGATGCCCTCAAGCATGAACCGCGCTTTTACGTCATGCAGACCCCGGATCTGGCGATGCAGTACCTGGGGATGGATGTGAAGAACGTGCCGGCGTTTGGAAAGGCGGAGGTCCGGCGCGCGGTCAAATACGCGATCGACTACGACGGCATCATTGGCGACCTCTTGAACGGGAACGGCGCGCCGCTGCAGGGGGTGATCCCGAAGGGATTGTTCGGGTATGAGCCGACGCTCTGGTTCAAGCACGACCCGGCCCGGGCGAAGAGCCTGCTCGCGGAGGCGGGGTTCGGCAGCGGGTTCACGGCCGAACTGCTGACGGGGACCGGGTCGGCGGCGGGCGGCATCTCGTCGGGGGACCTGGCCGCCAAGGTCAAGAACGACCTGGGGGCGGTCGGCATCACGATCAACGTCCGCCAGGTGGCCCAGAGCGAGCTCCTGAAGGCCTACCGCGGCCAGCAATCCCAGATGGTGATGCTCTCCTGGTTCGTGGACTACCCCGATCCCGACGACTTTGCCAAGCCGTTCGGCGACTATACGCAGAAGTCGCTGGCGTGGCGGCTGCAGTACTATAACGACCCGCTGGTGAAGCTCGTGGGCCAGGCCGCGGAGATGCAGAACACGCCCGAGCGCGGGGCGATCTACAAGAGGGTCAACGAGACGATGGCCCAGGATGGTCCGTTCGCCATCCTCTACCAGCCGGTGCTCTCGCTGGGGGTCTCGAAGCGGATCCAGAACCTCCTGTTCGACCCGGTGAACTTCATCGACTTCCTGTCGTTGACCAAGCAATAAGGCCGGCAGGGTCGGGATGGGGGCAGGGCAGGGGCGCCGCCTGCCCCCGCTCGGGTTTGGGTGAGCGATGAACCTGCTCCGCTACGTGGCGCGCAGGGCCGGCCTGACGGTGTTCGTTGTCTTCGGGATCACGTTGATCACGTTCGTGATCTCCCACGTGGTCCCGGCAGACCCCGTGGTTTCCTACCTCGGGGAGCACGCGCCGCCGGATCTGGTCGAGAAGGTGCGCCATCAGATGGGGCTCGACCGGCCGCGTCATATTCAATACCTGTTCTATCTCCGAGACCTGATCCACGGCAACCTCGGCATCTCGATCATGGACAACCGTCCGGTGAGCCGGGACCTGGCGCAGTACCTCCCGGCCACGGTGGAGCTCTCCACGGCCGCGATGGTCGTCGCGATCCTGATCGGGGTGCCCACCGGGGTGGTCTCCGCGCTGTACAAGGACCGGTGGCCCGATCAGGTCGCGCGGGTGTTCGCCCTCGGCGGGACGTCGCTGCCGGTGTTCTACGTCGCGCTCCTGCTCCTGGGGCTCCTTTACTCCCGTCTGGGGATCCTCCCGGGGCCCGGCCAGCTCGGGATTTACACGCCGCCGCCGCCGCACATCACGGGGATGGTGGCGGTCGACGCGCTGCTCTCGGGCAGCTGGGCGACCCTCGGCGATGCGCTGCAGCATCTCCTCCTGCCCGCCTTCGTCCTCGGCTATTACTCCGCCGGCCTCATCACGCGGATGACGCGCGGCAGCATGCTCGAGGTCCTGCGCCAGGACTATGTGCGCACCGCCCGCGCGAAAGGGGTGGCCGAGCCGCGGGTGGTGCTGCGGCACGCCCTGCGAAACGCGCTCCTGCCGACGGTGACCGTGATCGGGCTCGTCTACGGGGGCCTGCTCTCGGGCGCGGTGCTGACCGAGACGATTTTTTCCTGGCCCGGCCTGGGCCGCTACGTCACCAACTCCATGATCAGCGTCGACATCCCGGCCGTCCTCGGCGTGACGCTGGTGATCGCGCTGATCTATTCGGTCGCCAATCTGATCGTCGACGTCCTGTACGCTTACCTGGATCCGCAGATCCGGTACACGTAACGGCCGTTCGAGGCGCAGCCACGGACCTCATCTGGCAGGCGGTGCGGCGAAGCCCGCTGACGATGGCCGGCGGGATCATCGTCGCCTGCTTCCTCGTGATTGCGCTCGCCGGGCCGGTCCTGGCCCCCCACGACCCGCTGGCCCAGGACCTGGGGCGGCGCCTCAGCGGTCCCACCCGCGATTACCCATTCGGCAGGGACTCGCTGGGCAGGGACGTGTTCACCCGCGTTATCTACGGCGCGCGGATCTCCCTGGTCTCGGGAACCGCGGTGGTCCTGGTGGCGACGGCCTTCGGGATCGTGACCGGCATGCTGGCCGGGTGGAACGGGGGGTGGTGGGACGAGTCGCTGATGCGGATCACCGACATGTTCCTGGCGTTTCCGAGCCTGATCCTGGCGATGGCGATCTCCGCCATCCTCCGCCCCAACCTCACCAACGCGCTGCTGGCGATCGCGGTCACATCGTGGCCTGCGTATGCGCGGATCGCCCGAGCCCAGGTCCTCACCCTGCGCACCCGGGACTACGTCGAGGCGGCCCGGGCGGAGGGGGCGACCGACGCGGCGATCCTGACACGCCACCTGATCCCCAACGCCGTGGCGCCCATCCTGGTGCAGGCCACGGTCGACATCGGCAACATCATCCTCATCTCGGCGGGCCTGTCGTTCATCGGATTCGGCGCCCAGCCTCCCACGCCCGAGTGGGGGGTGATGGTCTCGGAGGGGCGCCGGTTCCTGATGGATCAGTGGTGGATCGCGACGTTTCCCGCGATCGCCATTCTGTTCCTGGTGCTGGGGTTCAACCTCGTCGGGGACGGGGTGCGGGATCTGCTCGATCCGCGCCTGCGGAAGCTCTAGCGGAGGCGCGTGGCGCTAGTAGACACTGTGATGCGCCAGCCGCGCGTCCTCGAGCGTCTCGTTCGCCTTGAGCCCGCTATAGACCATGACAAAGGGCAGCAGGATGCCGCCGGAGAGCATGAGGAGGCAGGTGAGGATGACCGTGTAGACCCACAGTCCCTCGAACAAATACCAGATCGGCCCCAGGAAAAACGCGCCCCAGTTCCACCCCAGTTTGGGCGGCGTCGCGCGGCCGCTGAGGTCGCGCTCGACCAGGGCCCCCGGACCGTGCGCCGCGGGGTCGCGCGGGTAGGACGCCAGCGCCCGCGCAAGCCAGATCGCCAGCGTCAGCAGGCCAATCATGATGAGGATCAGGATGATCGTGGTCGTCGTGCCCATCCGCGCGCTCACC
>DATHLI010000510.1:0-2248 GCA_035488355.1 bacterium
ACCACGCCGGTGACGGCGCCGCGCGAGGTCATCGGCGCGGCGGCGAAGATCCGCGTTTCGTGGCTGCCCGGATCGAGGCGGATCGCCGTCGCGGGCGTGCCCGCAAGCGCCGAGGCGATCTCGGGCGCGACCGCCCCCGCGGCCACCCCGGCCCAGCGGCCGGTGGCCGGAGGCCGTCCCCAGACGTCCTTGACGCCCACGTAGACGCCATCCCTCCAGGAGGACCCGCTGGCGATATCGTCGAGGCGGTCGATGCTGGCGCCTTCGGCCTGATACACCGCGAGCACGAGCGCGATGGACTTCGCTTCGTTCAGCACGCTCCGCCGATAAGCGTCGAGGTAGACGCGCGTGATCGGGGGGATGAGCACGGCCGCGGCGACGGCGAGGGAGAAGAGGACGAGGACCAGGTAACTCCCGGTGAGCTTCCAGCGCAGGCTGCGGGTCATCCCTGGTCCTTCTTGAGCTTGTAGCCAACCCCCCGCACCGTGGCGATGTACGTGGGACGGTTGGGGTCGTCTTCGATCTTCTCGCGGAGGCGGCTGATGTGCATGTCCACCGTTCGCGTGCTGCCGAAGTAGTCGTAGCCCCAGATGTGCTCGAGCAGAAAGTCTCGGGTGAAGACCCGGTTCGGGTGCCCCATCAGCAGGTGGAGCAGGTCGAACTCCTTCGTCGTCAGGTCGACCGGGCGGCCGGAGAGCCGCACCTCATGGGTCGTCGGGTCGAGCGCGAGGCCGCCGATCGCGAGCGGATCCGCGCCGGCCCGCCCCGCCCCGCGGGCCGTCCGTCGCAGGATCGCGCGCACGCGGGCGACGAGCTCTCGAGGGCTGAACGGCTTCGTCACGTAGTCATCCGCGCCCAGCTCCAATCCCACCACGCGCTCCTGCTCCCCGTCCTTGGCGGTGAGCATGAGGATGGGCACCGGCGAGGCTTTGCGGATCTGGCGGCACACTTCCAGCCCGTCGATGTAGGGGAGCATCAGATCCAGGATCACGAGGTCCGGGGTCTCCGTCCGCGCCTTCTCGAGGGCTTCGTGCCCGTCGTGGGCGACGGCCACGTCGAATCCCTCCTGGACCAGGTTGTACCGCACCAACTCGACAATGTGCGGCTCATCGTCCACGACCAGGATGCGGCCGCCCGCCTGCGGCTCCGTCTTCTGTACGGTTGCGGTCATTGACCCCCTCCTGCGTCCCTGTCCATCTAATAGTACCATCCTCGGGGTGGTGTGTTGGCCGTCTGTCACGGCCCGGTGACGAAACGGTAACATCGTTGGGGGAGGTCTGCCCGCGCGCTGTGTCGAAGCCAGGGGGCAAACGGGAGTACGCTCAACGCTGCCGCTTCGGCCCTGGCCTATCCCAGGCGCCCCGGATGGATGCGTTTGCGGGAGGACGCCGCCTCGTGGAGCAATTCACGTTTCCGCCTCCGCCCAACTCACAGGCCCCCGAATGGCCGGGCACCCCGCTTGGTGCGAGCAACACCATTACACGGACCAAGACCCGCACCGCCATCCACGATAAGAACATCGACCGCGTCCCGGGGCGGCGGGATGAACTGGTGGCCGTGGCCGTGGAATACATCACCCGCCGCGGCGTCAAGGAGGCGCTGACGCTCCAGGACGTGATCATCCACGGCGTGCGCGTCCGCGCGATCACCAACTCCCCGCATCTGCACGCGCAGTGGGTGCTCAACTGGTTTAGTCCCGAGGAGTGGCAGAAGGTCACCGGCCACGCGCCCCCCGGACAGCCGCAGGTGACCGTCTACGCGCTGGGCGGAGTTGGCGACCAGCCGGAGGCCGCCTACTACAGCCGCGGGACGAATACGATCGTCTTCTTCAACACCTCGTACTATGGGCAGCTCAAGTCGTGGGTTCTCGGCGCCGTCGGACGGGTCCTGGCCGAAGAGTGGGGGATCCACAGCATTCACGGCGCCTGCGTGGAGAAAGACGGGCAGGGGGTGCTGTACATCGCCCCGACGGGGACCGGCAAGAGCACATCGTCCTACGGTCTCCAGGCCACCTATCCCAACACGCGGTTTCACTCCGACGACTGGGTGTACGTCCGCTACACCTGCGCCGCGAGGGATGGGCGCCGGATCGCTCCGTTCGAGGTGTCGCCGGGCCACGGAGAGCCCGTCCGCGGGTACCGGGTGTTCCGCTGGCTGGAGGATCACCGCGGCGAGTCCGGGCAGGCGCGCGGGCTCGACCTCGAGAACCGCGAGACGACGGTCCCCCTGAGCGCGCTCGATCTGGCGC
>DATHLI010000511.1:0-9392 GCA_035488355.1 bacterium
AAGGGCTACAAGTTCAGCACCTACGCCACCTGGTGGATCCGCCAGGCGATCACCCGGGCCCTCGCCGACCAGGCGCGGACGATCCGCATCCCCGTCCACATGGTCGAGACGATCAACAAGCTGATCCGGATCTCCCGGCAATTGCTCCAGGAGCTCGGCCGGGAGCCGACCCCGGAGGAGATCGGCCAGGTCATGAAGATGCCGACGGAGCGGGTGCGGGAGATCATCAAGATCGCCCAGGAACCGATCTCGCTGGAGACGCCGATCGGCGAGGAGGAGGACAGCCACCTCGGCGACTTCATCGAGGATCAGGACGCCCTCGCGCCGGCGGAAGCCGCCTCGTTCACGATGCTGAAGGAGCAGCTGGAGGGGGTCCTCGACACCCTGACGCCGCGCGAGCGGAAGGTGCTCAAGCTGCGCTTCGGGCTCGACGATGGCCGCCCGCGCACCCTGGAAGAGGTGGGCCAGGAGTTCGGCGTCACCCGCGAACGCATCCGCCAGATCGAGGCGAAGGCCCTCCGCAAGCTCCGCCATCCCAGCCGGAGCAAGCGGCTCAAGGACTTCATCGAATAGGACCTCGGGCAAACCTCCACCGCAGTTCGGGAACCTCGGTCCCAATTTTCCCTCGATCTTGCCGGGCCCTGTCGCGCGCGCTCCACCCCACCTGCCCGAGCCGGGCACGATCCACCGAACGGATGAGTTCGCCCTCTCGAAGGGGTGGGGCAAAACCCACAGAACGAACGAGTCCTGCTTGGTTCGAAAGCGGGTATTTCTCATACTGAAGGATGACGTCGCGGGGCCGGGACTGCGGTCTTGCGCGTGTCGCACGATCGAGGATCGGCCCGCGTGACGCGGGAAGCTGAACGAAGGGGTGAACCAAGCACATGAATACGTCTAGGGGAGCGAGAGGGAATCCGATGCGGCAGGGGGCGGGCGCGGCCGGGGGGGAGCGCGGGGCCACGATGATGTTCGTCCTCATGGCGATGCTGCTGGTCGCGGCGGTGACCGTCAGCGCCATGCAGGTCATCGGCGCCGACGTGGGCGGGGGCGTGGAAGAGGTAGAGGCCGACCAGGTGTTCAACATCGCTCAGGCCGGCGCGCACTATGTGGTCGGCAAGCTGCAGCTCGTCGGGACGGCCCAAAATTACGCAGGGGAGACGTCCCCGCCCCTCACGATCTCGAACGGATCGACGACGCTGGGCACGGCCGTGGTGACCGTGAGCTGCATCGATACCGGCCTGGCCCCGACCGCGAGCGGGTGCAGCGGCGGCGCCAACATCGCCCCCTACCGGCGCGTCATCTCCGTGGGGAGCCTGCCGGTGAGCGGTCCTTCCCGGACGGTCGTCGCGGTTGTCAAGGCGGCAACATCGTCGGGGGGAGGCAGCTGGACCACGGGAGTCTGTGCCCTGAGCACGGTCAAAAGCATGACGACGACGGGCGAGGTCACCAACATCACTGCCGACATTGCCTCGAACGGGTCGATCAACCTGAATCCGACCATTCCTTCAGGCGATCCCTGCTGCGGGACGGTCCATGTGCTGGCAGGTTCCGGCATCTCAGGAAACGTCCTGGCGAAAACAACCGCCGCTTGTGCCACTGCCAGTGGCTGTACCGCCTCCGGCACCGTCTCCGGCTCCGCGGCCAACCCCGGCTGCGTCGCCCCGACGATTCCGTCTCCGGGGTACGCTCCGGGGAGCGGGACCACGACCCTGGTCGCCGGCACCACGACCCAGGTCTGCACCCCTGCATGCGCCGCGTACGGCGATGTCATCGTGCCTGCCGGCACGAGCGCCGCGTACACCGTTCTTCAAATCAATGCTCCCACGGCAGGCACAACCTATGTGGTGCAGATGAACTCGCTCTCGATGCATGAGTTTACCCGCCTGGTGGTCAACGGCCCGGGGAACGTCGATCTGCGCCTTGCCAAGACAACGGGCACGGCACTGCAAATAGGACCATACAAGAACAGCGGCTTTAATTCGCAGTTTGGCGTCCAGACGGGCAGCACGGATACGACCCCCAAGCCGTTGACCAACGCCAGCCAACTGACCGTGTGGGTGAACTCCGACGGCAGCTCGCCCGATGTCTCGACCAACAATCCCCCCCACTCGGTGTGCAGTCAGAGCAGCAGTACGACCTTTCCAGCAAATTGCGCCGCATGGCTCTCCCATGACACCGGCAACGCCACCATCATCGTGCCGAACGGGACGGTGATGGTTGACGACGCCTCCGAGAACAACGCGAGCATCGCCATGAAGGGCGCCATTCTGGGCAACGAAGTGGATTTCATGGGGAACAGCACCTTCACGCAGGACACGTCGGGCCTCGCGGGCCTTTCGTTCCCGCCGGGGGCGTACAGCAACTTCAAGCAGTTGATGTCCTGGAAGGACCAGTAGCGAGGTCTCGCCCCGCGATCCACGGGGGCGCGAGCGACGCCATCGGGGGGCGGAGATTCCGCCCCCCCGATGCTTTCGTGTCCGCCGCCGCACCCTGAGCCGCCATCCCACGGGGCTCCCAAACCTCCACACCAGTTCGGAAAACCCGGTCGCGATCTTCCTTCAATCCTGTCCCCCCTCCAGCGCTCCCCGCTCCACCTACAGGTCGTTCTACCCGGCACGGTCCACCGAACGGTTGAGTTCGGCCATCGAACGATCGAGCAAAGCCCGCAGAACGAACGAGTCTTGTTCGGCTCGAAAGGGGGCATTCTTCAATACGAGAGAGTGAACGTGACGGGGCCGAGATTGCGGCCCTTACGGCTCTCGCACAACCGAGGGGATGCGGTCGCGTGACGCCCGGGGGGTGGGGCGGCAATGAAGGGTGGAATGAGCTGGTTTGCAATGGTGAAGCGGGCGCGCGCTCAAGATGGGTTCTCGCTGCTCGAGCTCGTCGTCGCGCTCGCGCTGGCCGCGATCATCGTGACCGGCGCCATGTTCAACGTGCGGGGTGCGATGAACCGTGAAGCGCTCGATGGGTGGGTGCGCTCGATGACGCTCGAGATCGCGGGGGCCCAGCAGTCGGCCGTGACTCAGCGGGCACCCGTCAACGTCACAGTGACCAGCACGCCGGGCGCGTCGTCCTACGCTCTGGCCGTCTGTCCCAGTGCATGCAGCACCTACAGGAACGCCAAAGCGCCGAAAGATATCACGATTACCACCAATTGCACGTCGAACATCTGCACGTTCGACAAGCGCGGGGTGCCCACGTCGGCGGCCACGATCACGTTGACGAGCGTGTCCACCGGGGCCAGTAATGTGATCACGATCCAGTCGAACACAGGGAGCGTGACGTACCAATGAGCCATCCCATGCACCCCGGGCGATCCCCGCGCGGCCAGCGGGGGTTCACGATCATCGAAACGGTCATGTCGACGGCCCTGCTCGGCATCCTCGTGCTCTCCGCGCTGGGGGGACTGCTGTTCGGGATAGCACAGGCCCGCGGCAGCCAGAACCGGGCGGCGGCCGCCACGTGGATGGAGGCGGAGCTGAGCTTTCTGCTGCTCCAAAACGGTCCCTGCACCTCCACATGCAACAGTCCACTCGCCGTCGGCTCGTACACCATGACGCAGTCGAGCACGCCCCGCTCCTGGTGCGGGGCGTCCGGAGGATCGTGTCCCAACGGCGCGGTCACGGAGCCCGCGCTCCCGGCGGGGTTTGACCACGCCAGCATCACCGTTGCGGCGGTCAACGTCCCGGGCCCGTTCCAGGTGGCGTTGCAGGTCACCATCACCCTGTTTCAGACCCCTTCGACCGCGTTCACCACGCTCAGCACGTATGTGTCCAGCTTTACGAAGGCGGGTCCCTGAGGTCCGGGCGGAACGGCCCGAGGAGGCGTGAGCCGGATGAATCGATTCGATGACCTTCCCCCGATCCGCATGCCGCGGTGCGCCCACGATCAGCGGGGGCTGACGGTGGTCGAGATCCTGGTGGCGTCCGCGCTCATGATGATCATCGCCGGCGCCATCGCGATCCTGATGGGTGCGGCCGTGCAGAGCAAGATGATCTCCGCCGGCTGGTCGAGCGACACGCAATCGGCCCGGATCACGCTGGCCTGGATGACCGACCGGATTCGGCAGGCCGGGGTCAACGTCTTTCCGACAGAGGCCGCCCCGGTCAACCAAGCCGGCTACCAAGCCCGCTGCCATGACAGGGTGGTCGCGCAGGATTCCACCATGTATCCTGTGACGACCGCTTCCACGGCGAACACCAACGGCCTGTACATCACCGGCGAGATTCCTTACACCGGTGGAACGAACCCCGGAACCAACTTGAGGACCATCGGCTATTACCTGAAGACCGATGCCGGCACCGGGAACGCGGTGATCATGGAGTACAACGAGATCTGCTCCGTCGGCGGCACCACGAGCATCTCCGGGAATTCGACGCGGCTCTCGAACCCGAAGATCAGCGTGACCCAATTGACGTTTTCGTACTATGACGCGAACGGGAATCAAGTGACGGCCCTGACCACACCGGCGAACATCCGGATGATTCAGATCATCGGCATTTCGCTGAAGGTGCAGAGCACCGAAGGGAAGTACGGGAAGCAGACCGAGGTCTACCTCAGCCGCTACGTGAGGCTCTGGGACCCCGAGCCCAGCGTGAATGTTAGCTGGGTGGAGCCTTCGTGCAGCGGGACGGCGCAGCAGTGCGGGTACTAGGCGAGCGAGGCCCGGCGCGGCGGGGGGCGGGCGCGGCCGGCGGGGAGCGCGGGGCCGTGATGCTGTTTGTGCTCCTGGCGATCCTGCTGGTCGGAGCGGTGACCGTCAGCGTCATGCAGGTCATCAGCGGCGACCTAAGCGGAGGGATCGAGGCGCTGGAGGCCGACCAGGTGTTCAACGTCGCCCAGGCGGGCGCGCACTATGCGATCGGCAAGCTGCAGCTCGTCGGGACGGCCCAGAATTACGCGGGGGAGACGGCCCCGCCCCTCACGATCTCGAACGGATCGACGACGCTGGGCACGGCCGTGGTGACCGTGAGCTGCATCGATACCGGGCTGGCCCCGACCGCGACCGGGTGCAGCGGCGGCGCCAGCATCGCCCCCTACCGGCGCGTCATCTCCGTCGGATCCCTGCCGGTGAGCGGTCCTTCCCGGATGGTCGTCGCGGTTGTCAAGGCTGCATCATCGTCGGGGGGAGGCAGCTGGACCACAGGAGTCTGTGCCCTGAGTACGATCAATAGCTATACGTCCGCGGGCGAGGTCACCAACATCGGTGCCGACATTGCCTCCAACGGTTCGATCAGCCTGAATCCGAACCCGGCAGCGGTAGGCGAAGGCTCTATTGCGGGGACGGTCCATGTGCTGGCAGGTTCCAGCTTCGCAGGAAACGTCCTGGCGAAAACAACCGCCGCTTGCGCCACTGCCAGTGGCTGTACCGCCTCCGGCACGGTGTCCGGCTCCGGGACCAACCCCGGCTGCTCCGCTCCAACGATTCCGGCTCCAGGGTTCGCTCCGGGGAGCGGTACCACGACCCTGGTCGCCGGTGCCGTGAACCCGCCGATCACATGCGCCCCTGGCACTCCCCCTGTATGCCCCGCGTACGGCGATGTCATCGTGCCTGCCGGCTCGAGCGCCGCCTCGTACACCGTTCTTACAATCAATGCGCCCACGGCAGGCCAAACCTATGTGGTGCAGATGAACTCGCTCGTGATGGATCAATGGACCCGCCTGGTGGTCAACGGACCGGGGAATGTCGATCTGCGCCTTGCCAAGACAACGGGCACGGCCCTGCAAATAGGACCCTACAAGAACAACGGCAAAAGTGCGCAGTTTGGCGTCCAGCCGGCCAGCACGGATGCCTCCCCCTTGCCGTTGGCCCAGGCCAGCCAGCTGACCGTGTGGGTGAACTCCGATGGCACCTCCCCCAACATGTCGACCAGCAGTCCGGGACACTCGGTGTGCAGTCAGAGCAGCAGCACAACGGGTATAACAAATTGCGCTGCATGGATCTCCCATAACACCGGCAACGCCACCATCATCGTGCCGAACGGGGCGGTGATGGTTGACGACGCCTCCGACAACACCCCGACCGTCCCCATGAAGGGAGCCATTCTGGGCAACGAAGTGGATTTCATGGGAAACAGCGCCTTCACGCAGGACACGTCGGGTCTGCCGGGCCTTTCGTTTCCGCCGGGGGCGTACACCAACTTCAAGCAGTTGATGTCCTGGAAAGACCAGTAGGCTCACGCTTACCCCGGTAAGGCGGGCGTCGACACCGTTGCGGGGCGACACGCGTCCCGCGGGGTTCGCCGCCGGATCACCCCCTGCTGTGCTCCCATCTCCGTGTGCGCCCGAAGGCCTGCGAACGGCGGCCGACGAACCTGGGATAAGAGGGGGTGGGGCATCGATGGACACGGTTCGGTTTCGGGCAGAACCGCTGCAGGCGCTGGGAGCGCGGATCCTCGAGGCGGCAGGCGCGCCGGCGGAGACCGCGCGGATCGTGGCGTCGGCTCTGGTCGAGGCCAACCTCAGGGGGCACGACTCGCACGGCGTGCTGCGGATCCCCCAGTACATCGACCGGGTCCACAAGGGTCAGATCCGCCCCGCCGTCCGGCCGCGGATCCAGGCGGAGCGGGGGGCGAGCGCGCTGGTGAGCGGTGAGTGGGGGTTCGGGCAGCCCGCCGGCGTCGCCGCGACCGACGAGGCCGTGCGGCGCGCCCGGGAATACGGCGCGGCCGCGGTCGGGGTGGTCCGCTGCAACCACCTCGGGCGGGTGGGCGCGTACGTCGAGCGCGCGGCGGCGGAGGACTGCGCGGCCATGGTGTGGGTGGGCGGGCTGGGGCACCGGCCCGCGGTCCCGCACGGCGGAAGCCGCGCGGCGCTGGGGACCAATCCCATCGCGGCCGGATTTCCCGTCGAAGGCGAGCACCCGGTCGTGCTCGACTACGCCACGACCGCCATCGCCGTTGGGAAGATCATGGTCGCCCGCGATGCCGGCACGCCCCTGCCTCCCGGCATCATGCTCGACCGGGACGGCAGGCCGAGCACGGACCCCGCCGAGTTCTTCAACGAGGGCGCGCTCCTGCCGTTCGGCGGGCACAAGGGCTACGCCCTGTCGGTCATTGCCGAGTTGTTTGGGCAGGCGCTCACAGGAGCCGATCAGCACGAAGGGGCGGGGACCGCGGAAGCCGTGTTTCGCCGCTCCGGGGCGCTCGTCTTCGCGATTTATGCCGGCGCGTTTCGGCCCGCGGCGGAGGCCAAAGCGGTGGCGCGCGGGCTCGTCACCCGTCTTCGCGCGGTTCCGCCCGCCCCCGGCGTCGAGGGCGTGCTCACCCCCGGCGAGCCGGAGGCGAGGACGCGGCGGCAGCGGGCGTCTGTGGGGATCGAGATCGCGGAACGCACGTGGCGGGCGATCCTGACGGCGGCGGAGTCCGTCGGGCTCGCGTCCACGGATCTCCCGGCGCCGGTCGTCTGAGAGGCCCGAGACGGCATCCGCCGTCGCGCGAAATCCGCCCGGGCGGCGCGGACGTGCCTGGCCCGCCTGGTGGGGCGGCGATGGCTGAGCGCGGGGGACCTCAGGTCACACTCGGGGAGCGCCGCGCGGCCCTGGGGTTGATCGCCGCGGCGCAGATCGGCGCCATGAGCACGTGGTTCAGCGCGGCCGCGGTCGCGACGTCGCTGGCCCGCGACTGGCATCTCGCCCCTGCCGCGGTGGCCCTGCTGACCGTCGCGGTGCAGGTCGGGTTCGTCGCCGGGGCGCTCGTGTCCGCGGTGAGCGGGATCGCCGACGTCCTCCCCGCGCGCGCCGTGTTCGTGGCCAGCGCGCTGGTTGCCTCCGGCGTGAACGGTTTGCTGATCGGCACGGCCGGAGACCTCCGCCTGGCTCTCCCGCTGCGGTTTCTCCTGGGCGTCTTTCTCGCGGGCGTCTATCCCACAGGCATGAAATTGATGACCGGCTGGTTTCTTCAAGATCGCGGACTGGCCATCGGGATCCTGGTGGGCGCGCTCACGCTCGGCGCGGCATTCCCCCACCTTGTGGCCGGGATCGGTCTGGCCGGATTGTTCTTCTGGCAGCGCGTGATCGCGGTGACGAGCCTGGGGGCGGTGGCCTCGGCCGCGATCGTCGCGTGGTTCGTGCGAGACGGCCCCTATCAGGCTCTCTCCACACGCCTCGATCTGGGCTGGGCCCTGCGGTCCCTGCGGGATCCCGCCCTGCGGCTGGCCAACCTGGGGTATTTCGGGCATATGTGGGAACTCTACGCCATGTGGACGTGGATCCCGGCCTTTCTCCTGGCGAGCGTTCAGGCGGCGGGCGCCGCGGGCGGCGAAGCGGCCGGCCGGTGGGCGAGCCTCTGGGCCGCCGCGGTGATCGGCGCCGGCGCCCTCGGCTGCGTCGCCGCAGGACGGCTGGCGGATCGCCTCGGGCGGACGGTGATCACGGCCGCCGCGATGGCGATCAGCGGCAGTTGCGCCGTGGCGACCGGGCTGCTGTTCGGGAAATCCCCGGCGCTCGTGGTGGCCGTCGCGGCCGCCTGGGGGATCAGCGTCATCGCGGACTCGGCTCAATTTTCGGCGGCGATCAGCGAACTCGCGGAGCCGAACCGGGTCGGCAGCGCGCTGGCGCTCCAGACCGCCGCGGGCTTTTTGCTGACGGCGATCAGCATCCAGCTCGTGCCTGTGGCAGTCAGCGGAGCGCACTGGTCCCAGGCGTTCGGCATGCTGGCCGTGGGGCCCGCGCTGGGGACGGTGGCCATGCTCCGGCTGCGCGCGCGGCCGGAAGCAGTGCGGCTCGCGGGCGGCCGCCGGTGATCAGCGGGCAGGCCAGGGAGGCCGGACGAAGGCGTAGAAGCAATGGACGCGGAGCGTAAGGGACAATCCGCCGGAAGGGAGTTCATTGTGCAATCGGACGTGCAGGATATGAAGCTCGTGCCGCAAGGGTGGCAGCGCATCCTCTGGGCCGACGGGGAGACGCCGGTGCTCCGGCTCATTCGTGAACGCTTTGCCCGCGAACGTCCACTCGCCGGGCTGCGGGTCGCCGCCTGCCTCCACGTCACCACCGAGACGGCGAACCTGATGCGCACGCTGCAGACGGGCGGCGCCTCCCTCGTCCTCTGCGCCAGCAACCCGCTCTCCACGCAGGACGACGTCGCCGCCGCGCTGGTCGAGCACACTCATCTGCCGGTGTTCGCGCGCCGGGGAGAGGATCGGGCGACCTACTACCGGCACATCGACCAGGCGCTCGATACCCACCCGAACGTGACGATGGACGACGGCGCGGACCTCGTGTCCGTCCTCCACAGCAAGCGCACGGACGTGCTGGGGGACGTGGTCGCGGGGACCGAGGAGACCACGACGGGGGTGATCCGGCTGCGGAGCATGGCCCGCGCCGGCGCGCTGCGCTACCCGATCGTGGCCGTCAACGACGCCAATACCAAGCATCTCTTCGACAACCGGTA
>DATHLI010000512.1:0-5277 GCA_035488355.1 bacterium
ATCAACGCCATCGCCGGCATCCTGCTCGGACCGTGGTATGCCGCCGGCGCGGCCCTGGTCACCGCGTTCCTGCGCAACCTGCTCCACTGGGGGACGCCCTTCGCGTTCCCGGGGAGCCCCTTCGGCGCGCTGGCCGTCGGCTACGCCTACCGGCTGCTGCGAACCGACGCGGCGGCGCTGTGCGAACCGATCGGCACCGGTCCAATCGGAGCGACGCTGGCGGCGTTGATCGTGGCGCCGCTGATCGGAAAGCATCTCACTCTTTGGACGCTTCAGGTGCTGTTCCTCTCCAGCAGCATTCCGGGCGCGATCCTCGGGTACGCCGTTATCCGCGCCCTGCGGCGCGTCCCGGCCGTCGGCCAGTGGGCCGCGCAGCCGTGAGCGGCCCATCCAGGACGGGGGCACCTGGCCCCGGCGGGCCCGAGGAAGCGGTCTTTCGCGCGGACCGCATCCTCTGTCACCTCTGAGCGAAGCGCGTGGTCGGGGCTCTGGAGGAGCTCCCCGGAGTGCTCAGCGCACAAGTGGACCTGGCGACCAAAGAGGTGCACGTGAGATACCGGCGGGGTGAGGTCACCGTCGAGGCGATGCGCGGGGCGACCGACCGGGTGGACCTGCGCCTGCGGGCCCGCCACTGGTTTCATCGGTGGCTGACCCGCATTCGGCGGGGCGGCCCGTGACGCGCCTCTCCCCCCAGGACGCGGCCGCGCAGCTGGCCCGGGTGCGCCTAGAGCGGCCGCTCGTCCACCACATCACCAACCTCGTCACCATGAACGACGTGGCGAACACGACGATCGCGCTGGGCGCCTCCCCCGTGATGGCGCACGCCCGCGAAGAGGTGGAGGAGATGGCGGCGCAGGCCGCCGCGCTCGTCCTGAACATCGGGACGCTGACCGCGGAGGCCGTCGATGCCATGGTGCTGGCCGGCCGCGCGGCCAACGCGCGCGGGGTGCCGGTCATCCTCGATCCGGTGGGCGCGGGGGCGACGAGGTTCCGCTCCGCGCAGAGCCGGCGCATCCTGGCGGAGGTCCGGTGCCGGTGCGTCCGCGGCAACGCGGGAGAGGTCGCCGCCCTCGCCGGGCGGGCCGGGACCGTGCGCGGCGTGGATGCCCTTGGGGCGCCCCGGGAGATCGAGGCCCTGGCCCGCGGGCTGGCGGAGCAGACGGGGGCCGTGGTCGCCGCGACCGGGGTGGAGGACGTGGTGACCGATGGCGCCGCGACGGTGCGCATCGCCAACGGGCATCCGCTCCTGGCGCGGATCACGGGGAGCGGGTGCATGGCGACGGCGGCGGTGGCCGCCTTCGCCGCCGTCGAGCCCGATGCGCTCGCGGCGGCCGTCGCCGGACTCGTCTGCTTCGAAGTGGCCGCGGAGGACGCGGCCGAGCGCGCCTCGGGGCCCGGCACGTTCCGGGCCGCGCTGATGGATGCCCTGGCTGCGCTGGACGGCCCGGCCGTCGTGCGCCGGGCCCGGATGACGGTCGAGTGATCCGCGACTGGCGTGTCTACGTCCTCACCGATTCCCGCGCGGCGCGGGGGCGGTCCCATCGCGAAATCGCCGAGGCGGCGATCCGCGGGGGCGCCACCGCCGTGCAGCTCCGGATGAAGGATGAGCCGGCCCGCCGGATCGTGGAGGCGGCGCGGCAGATCGCTCCGCTCTGCCGCGCCGCCGGGGTGACCTTCATCGTCAATGATCGGGCCGACGTGGCGATGATCGCGGGCGGGGACGGCGTCCACGTCGGGCAGGACGACCTTCCGGCCGCCGCGGCGCGCGCCCTCGCGGGCAGGGATGCGGTGATCGGCGTGTCGGCCGCCACCGTCGAAGAAGCCGTGGCGGCGGAGCGGGCGGGAGCGGACTACCTCGGAGTGGGGGCCGTCTTCGCGACGACGACGAAGGCCGACGCCGGGGCGCCCATCGGACTGGACCGCCTGCGTGAGATCCGCCGGGCCGTGCGCCTCCCGGTCGTCGGCATCGGCGGGATCACGGCGGACAACGCGGCCGCGGTCATCCGCGCCGGCGCCGCGGGCGTCGCGGTGATTACGGCGGTTACCCTGGCCGACGACATGGCGGCCGCCGTGCGCCGGGTTCGGAGAGAGGTCGATGCCGCGCTCCCCCGATAGCGGCCCGCTGGGAGCGCTCGGAGAGTTCGGCCTGATCGACCGGCTCCGGCGGCTCGTCCCTGCGGCCGGACCCGGCGTGACCATCGGCATCGGCGACGACGCCGCGGTGCTGCAGTGCGACGGACCGGTGGTGGCGACGTGCGACATTCAGGTGGAAGGCGTGCACTTCACCTGGGATCTCTGCGGGCCGGAAGACGTCGGCTGGCGCGCGCTCGCCGTGAACCTCAGCGATATCGCGGCCATGGGCGGGATGCCGCGGTACGCGCTCATCTCGCTCGCGCTTCCCGCGGAGACGACACCGGCGACCATCGAGGGTATCTACCGGGGGCTCGCCGAGATCGCGGGCGCCTACGATGTGCTCATCGTCGGGGGCAACATCTCCCGCACCACCGGGCCGCTGATCGTAGATGTCACGGCGCTGGGCTCGCTGGACGGGTCGCGGCACGCCGTCACCCGCGCGGGGGCCAGGCCCGGAGACGGTGTATGGGTGACGGGCACCGTCGGGGGGGCCGCGGCCGGCCGCTTCCTGCTGCAGCACCCCGAGGTCCGGGTCCCCGGCGCCGCGGCGCTCGCCGCGGCGTACCGCCGGCCCATCCCGCGCGTCCAGGCCGGGCAGGTCCTGGCTGAGCGGCCGCCGAGCGCGATGATCGACACCAGCGACGGGACGGCCGGCGACCTGCTCCACCTGGTCGAGGCGTCTCATGTCGGCGTCCGGCTCGATGAGGAGCGGCTGCCGCGGCCGGAAGGCCTCGCGCAGGCGGCGCGGGCCGCGGGGCTCGACCCCGCGGCCTGGGCCCTCGGTGGGGGCGAGGACTACGAGCTCCTGTTCACGGCGGACCGGGGATTCGACGCCCGGGCCGCAGCCGCCGCGGCGCAGATGGACGTGCCCCTGACCCGCATCGGCGACATCCTCCCGGAGCCCGAGGGGCGGTGGATCTACCGCCGCGGCGGGCAGCGGCGGCCGCTCGCCGCGCAGGGCTGGGATCACCTCTCCGCAACGTGACGAGTCCGCAGGCGGCCGCGAGGAGGTGACGGTGGTGCGAACAGCCCGCGCGCTCACGATCGCCGGGTCGGACTCCGGCGGCGGGGCCGGCATCCAGGCCGATCTCAAGACGTTTTCCGCCCTCGGCGTGTTCGGGATGACCGCGATCACGGCGCTCACCGCCCAGAACACCACGGGCGTCACGGCGATCGTGGAGCTCTCCCCGGAGTTCGTGCGCCGGCAGATCGACGCCGTCGTCCTGGACATCGGGGTCGATGCGGCGAAGACCGGAATGCTCAGCAGCGCGCCGATCATCGAGGCCGTCGCGGACGCGATCCGCCGGCACCGGATTCATGCGCTCGTGATCGACCCGGTGATGATCGCGAAGAGTGGGGCGCCGCTGCTGCGCCCGGAGGCGCGCGAGGCACTCCGCCGCACCCTCCTGCCGCTCGCGCTGGTCGCCACCCCCAACCTGCACGAGGCCGCCGCGCTCCTCGACCGCCCGGTCGCGACGCCGGCGCAAATGGAAGACGCGGCCCGCGCCCTCCACGCCCTGGGCCCGCGGTACGTGGTGGTGAAGGGGGGCCACCTCGAAGGGGCTGCTCAGGATGTCGTCTTCGACGGGGAGCGGGTGGAACGGCTGGAGGCTCCGCGGATCCCGACCACGCACACGCACGGCACCGGGTGCGTCTTCTCCGCCGCCATCGCCGCCGGCCTGGCCCTCGGCGCCCCGCCGATCGAGGCGATCCGGGACGCCAAGGTGTTCATCACGGGCGCCATCCGGGCGGGGCTCCCCTTGGGATCGGGCCACGGCCCCGCAAACCCGATGCACCGCCTGTGGCCGCAGGATGGCGGGGAATAGGGCTCAGGGCCCCAGGCGTTTTCTCCACGTGAAGCAGATGCGAGATGGTGTGCTCAGCGCGACCGCCGCGGACGGGACGATCCGCGCCGTCGCCGTGGTCTCGACCCAGACGGTTGAAGACGCGCGGATTCGCCACACGACCTCCGCCACCGCAACGGCCGCGCTGGGCCGAAGCCTCACCGCCGCCGCGCTGCTGGGCGCCGGCCTCAAGGACGGTCAGTCGGTTCTCCTCCGTGTGCTCGGGGACGGACCGATCGGCGCGGTGATCGCTCAGGCCAATGCGGAAGGCCACGTTCGCGGGTACGCCGTCCACCCGCACGCCGATCTTCCCCACACCCAGGCGCGGAAGCTGGACGTCGGAGGCCTGGTCGGCCGGAACGGCATGCTGCACGTCACCCGCGACCTCGGCCTGCGGACCCCGTATCATGGATGCGCACCGCTGGTGTCCGGCGAGATTGCCGAGGACCTGGCGTCGTACTTTGTCACATCTGAGCAGGTGCCCTCGGTCGTGGCGCTGGGGGTCCTCGTGGGGCCGGACCTCCGCGTGCTCGCCTCTGGGGGGGTGTGCGTTCAAGCGCTCCCGGGGGCCCGACGCGAAGTCATCGACGAGCTGGACGCGCGGGCCCGCCGCCTCCCGCCGATCACCCAGATGATGAGCGCCGGCCAATCGGCCGAAGAGATCCTCGCCGTCTCCCTCGGCGACCTGAGCCCCCATCTCGGGCCGGTGACGCCCTTAGCCTTTCACTGCCGCTGCAGCCGCGAGCGGGTGGAAGGGATGCTGACCCTGCTGGGGGCCGGCGAACTCCAGGTCCTTCTCGAGGAGGAGGGGCGCGCCGAGGTGACGTGTCGGTTCTGCGGAGATCGCTACGTGCTCTCGGAGACCGAGGTGCGGGAGCTGATTGCCCGGCTCAACGCGGCGCCGCCACACCTGCAACGTCAGGCCGATTCCGACGAGCGGCAGAGGAAAGGAAAGCCAAAGCCCTCCGTGATGTAAGCCGATCGAAGCGAGGAGTAAGGCAAAGGTAAGGGCCGCTTAGGCGACCCGGGCGACTTTTCCGGCCTTCAAACAGGCCGTGCACACCCTGGCCCGGCGCCGCACGCCGTCGATCACCGCGCGAACGGGCTGCAGATTTGGCGCAAACCTCCGCTTGGTCTTGTGGTGCGAGTGACTCACCCGATTGCCGGTGTGGGCTTCCTTCCCGCACACGGCGCAGCGTCGTGCCATGAATCGTCTCCCTTCGTTGTGCTCGCAGCGCATTATAGCACATCGGCCGCGAGCAGGGACAACGTGCGGAGCGTAGAATTGCCCCCGCAGTGA
>DATHLI010000513.1:0-1549 GCA_035488355.1 bacterium
GTACCACCGCGTCCAGGAGGCCAACCGGCTGAAGAGCGAGTTCCTGGCGAACATGTCCCACGAGCTGCGGACGCCGCTCAACGGGATCATCGGCTTCGCCGAGCTGATGCACGGCGGCAAGGTGGGGCCGGTGTCCGACCCGCACAAGGAATACCTCGGCGACATCCTGACCAGTTCCCGGCACCTGCTGCAGCTCATCAACGACGTGCTGGATCTGGCGCGGGTGGAGGCCGGCCGGATGGAGTTCAACCCGGAGCCAGTTGATCTGGCGAAGATCGTCGGCGAGGTGCGGGACGGCCTGCGCACCATGGCGGCCACCAAGCGGATCCAGGTCAAGATGGAGATCGATCCGGGGCTGACCGGCGTGACGGGCGACCAGGCGAAGCTCAAGCAGCTGCTCTACAATTACCTGTCGAACGCGCTCAAGTTCACGCCGGACGGCGGGCAGGTGACGGTCCGGGTGCTGCCGGAGCAGGCCGACACCTATCGCATCGAGGTCGAGGACACGGGCATCGGCATCCGGCCGGAAGACCTGGGCCGGCTCTTCGTCGAGTTCCAGCAGCTCGACGCCGGCGCGGCCAAGAAATATCAGGGCACGGGGCTGGGCCTGGCGCTGACCAAGCGGATCGTGGAGGCCCAGAGCGGCAAGGTGGGCGTGCGCAGCGCGCCGGGCACCGGCAGCGTCTTCTTTGCCGTCCTGCCGCGGGTGTTCTGGGCGGAACGGGAAAGCCCGGCGAGATCGTCCGCGCGGCCGGATGCCGCACCACCGGTGGCGAACGGCCCGGCGGTCCTGATCATCGATGATGATCCCAGGGAGCGGGCCTGGCTCATGAAGACGCTCGGCGGAGCGGGATACGCCGTCGAGGCGGCGGCGAGCGGCGCCGAGGCGGTGGCCCGGTGCCGGGAGAAGGCCTTCAGCGCGATCACGCTCGACCTGCTGCTCCCCGACATGAAGGGGTGGGACGTGCTCAAGGCGATCCGCGCCGAAGCGCGAAACCGAAACGTGGCGGTGATCGTCGTGACGATGGTGGCCGACCAGGGAGTGCTGGCAGACCAGCGGGCCGACGGCGCGCTGGTCAAGCCCGTTCGGTCCGAGGAGCTGCTGGCCGCGCTGCAGCGGATCGGAGTCCGCCCGGATGGGGACGGGGCCGTCCTCGTCGTGGACGACGACCTCGGGGCGCTGAAGATCATGGGAGCGGCCCTCGCGGAGATGGGCTACCGGCCGGTGTGCATGCCGGACGGCGAGAGCGGCCTGGCGGCGGCGGCGAAGGAGCGCCTCAGGGCGGTGGTGCTGGATCTTCGGATGCCGGGAATGAACGGCCTCGAGTTTCTGGACCGGTTCCGCCGCACCGACAACGGCAGCCGCACCCCCGTGATCGTCTGGACGGGGGCGGACTTGACGGCGCAGGACAAGTCCCGGCTCAAGAAGGCCGCGCAGGCGGTCGTCGTGAAAGGACGCGACGGCGTCAAGCCGCTCCTGAAAGAATTGCAGGCCTGCCTGGCGGTGTCCCGGTGACGGGCCGCACCGTCCGCGCGCGCCGGCGCCGGG
>DATHLI010000514.1:0-8967 GCA_035488355.1 bacterium
GCCCAGGCCTCCTCGTGCCGCTCGAGGGGCAGGCCCAGCGCCCCCGCCGCCGCGGCCACGGTCAGATCATCGTCGGTGGGTCCCAGCCCTCCGGTGGAGAGGATGAGATCCGCCCGAGAGAGCGCGTGGAGAAACACCTCCCGGACGCGCCCGGTATTGTCGCCGACGGTGGACCGGAAGTAGACACCGATGCCCAGGTCTGCGAGCGCCGAGCAGATAAACGACGCGTTGGTATCAACGATCTGGCCGAGCAGCAGCTCCGTTCCGACCGAGACCACCTCGGCGCGCGTGAACCCGCCGGGGCGGGCGGGCCCGTCCGGCGCCGGCGAGCGCGGGGACTCCCTCATGGGGACGGCGCCTCTCCGGCCTGGAACGTCCGCTCGATCACCGCCCCGGGCGCCCCCATCGGGCCGAGCGAGCGACCGTTGACGACAACCTCCACGGCCCCTGCGTTTCCCACTTTCACAGTGATCTGGCGCGCGGCCTGCCATCCCTGCCTGCCGCCGGCTTCTATGACCCCCTCGAAGACCACCGTCCCGTCTGCCACGGCGCGCACCCACGAGCGCTCGTTCGCCGTCACCGCGACCTGCACCGTGCCGGCCAGAGGCGGTCCCGTTTCGGACGGCCCGGCGGGCGGATACGGTGGCGGCCCCGATGGCTGCTGAGGTGCCGCGGGGTTGGCCGGGGCTGCAGGTGACGGGGATGCCGGCGCGGGTTTCGCGGGGGCGGGCGCCGCCGCGGGCGGCGCAGCGGGCGGATGCGCGGCAGGAGGCGGGGCCGGAGGCTGAACAGACGGCGCTGCGGACGGTGCCTGTGATTGCCCGTCGGCCGGGGCAGGCGCCGGCGGCTCCGGCTGCTCCCCTGGGGCCGGCGCCTTCCGCGATGACGCCGGGGGCGGAGTTCGGGCGAACTCACGGACCTGCGAGAAGAACACGTACACCACGATGAGGAGCCCCACGCCCACCACGATTCCGGCAATCGTGAGCAGGCGCCGGGTCCGCGAGTACGGTGTGGCCGGGGTGATGACCACGTCGATGGGAGAGTCGTGACGGACCACCGGCTCGGCAGCGGCAGTTCCCAAGGATGCGTCACGGGGGTACGCCGCCAGCAGCTCCCCGGCCGGAATCCCCAGATATGCCGCGTAGCTGCGGAGGAACCCCTTCACGTAGGCCGGGTTGGGGAGTTCGGTAAATGCTTCCCGCTCGAGCGCGTCGAGGTAGGACAGACGGATCCTGGTGGCGGTTTCGACTTCCTCGAGGGACAAGCCAAGGGCCTGCCGCGCCGTTCGCAACCGTTCGCCGATCCCGAGCGATGCCATCCTCATCGAAAATTCTTGAACAAGGAAACACTTTCCTGCGACATGCCAGGGAACTTTGCGTCAGGGTTCCGCAAGGTTTGCCGGGAATCCCGGTCCCTAAAAATGGTGTCATATTTTCGCAAGGACCGGTGCACATACCCTCAGGATAGGGACGTGAGGAGGGTCGCGTACCAGTGAGCCGGGAACGCGCGCGCGGATCAACGAACTTGGGGGCGATCACCTTCGCCGCCCTGCCGGGGATCATCGCGCTGACCGTGCTTGCGGCGCTGCTCTTTGGCTTGACTCAGGCGCGCGGCGGCCAGGATCGCGCGGGGGCCGCCGCCTGGGCCCAGGCCGAGCTCGATTATCTGCGGGCGCAGGGGTACGCGGGCCTGGCCACCGGCACGCGGACGCTCACACAGACGAGCGGCCGGACAACCTACGGGCACATCAGCGAACCAACGCTCCCGCCCGGCTTCGACCACGCGGTCATCACGGTGCGGCCCCTTCCAGGCGTGGATGAAAAGCAGGCGATTGTCACGCTGTACCAGGCCCCCTCGGTGATCTACGCGACCGTGAGCATCTATGTCGGGCGGCCGGTCCCGCCCGCCGGCCCATAACCCGGCGAACCATCGCTGCGGGGAGCACATCGACTGTGGTTCCGGTACTTTCCCGTCATATCGACGAAAGCGAAAGAGTTGATACCGCAAAGGGCGCAGCGACCTCTGAGGCCGGCGCCCCCCTCAGCACCCGGCTGCAAGGATTCAACCTGTTTATCGTTGGTTTCCTGGTCCTCTTCTTAGAGCTGGCCTGCATCCGCTGGTTTGCCGCCCATGTGATTTTCCTGCAGTTCTTCACCAACGTGGTGCTGATTGCTTGTTTCCTTGGGATGTCGTGCGGCTGCCTGGCCGCCAACCGGCGTCAGGATTGGTTGGCGCGTTTTCCCCTCCTGGCTCTGGGGACCATGCTCGCGGCGGTGTCCGTGCTGGTGGTCTATTACCTCTGGGGATCGCTGGCCGTCGATGTGGGGAACCAGATGAATCCGCAGGAGGTGTTCTTCGGCGCGGATCGCCGCATTCAGGATCTGGCCAAGTTCGTCGTACCCATCGACCTCATTGCCGCCCTGTTCTTCGTGCTTATTGCGCTGTTGTTCGTCGGGCTGGGGCAGGTGCTGGGCCGGGCGTTCAACGCCTACCCCAACCGCGTCCTGGGTTACACGTTGAACATCGGCGGGAGCCTGGCGGGAATCGTGGCCTTCTCGGCAGGCTCCTTTGCCCAGGCCACCCCTGTCGTCTGGTTTCTGATCGGCCTTGCCGGCGTCGCCTACCTGCTCCACCAGAGCCGCCGGCTGACGTGGCCGCGGGCCCTGGCCCTCACGGGAGTGCTGGGGCTGGTCGCCGTGCCGGTCTTCAACCTGCTTCATCCGTATACGGAGACCCGCTGGTCGCCTTATTACGCCATCGTGTACGATAGAGCCAGGCACGCCATCGATGCCAATGCCATTGGCCACCAGGATATTGTCCCATTCGAGGGCGTCACCAAAGGCCCCGCCTATTCGCTGATTCACCTGCTCCAACGGCACAGCGGCGGGAAACCATTTCAGGACGTTCTCATCATCGGCGCAGGCGCCGGAAATGACATCGCTCACGCCCTGCGGTTTGGCGTGAGCCGAATCGACGCCGTGGAAATCGACCCGGTGATCCAGGACCTCGGTATCCGCAATCATCCATCCAGGCCTTACCAGAGCTCCCACGTGGTCCGCCACCTGGACGACGGGCGGCATTTCCTCCGCACCACCAACCACAAGTACGACCTGGTCGTCTATGGCCTCGTCGATTCGCTGATCCTCCACAGCAGTTACGCCAATATTCGCCTGGAGAGCTACCTGTTCACCGAGGAGGCATTCGCCGACGTGCAGCGGGTGCTCAAACCGGGCGGGATCTTCGTGATGTACAACTACTTCCGTCAAGGCTGGATCGTCCATCGGGTAGCCGACATGGCCGAAACGGTCTTCAACCGCCCCCCCATCGTTGTCAATCTTCCCTACCGAAAGACCCTCAGGCCGGATGACACCTCGTCGAGGTTTACGGTGGTCATCGCCGGCGACACCCGGGCCATTGCTGAGGCCTTCCGCCGGCACGGCGTATTTTGGCTGAATCGCGTCCCAACGGAGAACCTGCGGCTAAACGGCTTTGCCTTGCGGCGCGAGACCCTACCACGCGGCCAATGGACTCCGATTGCCCCCACCACACTCATGCCTGAGCGGGAGACCCTACTCCCGGCCAGCGATGATTGGCCGTTTCCTTATCTCCGCGGAAAGCTGATCCCAACGTTGACAGTCCGTTCCGTGCTCGTGTTGGGGCTCTTGGGAGTGTCGATGATCTACTTCTTCCTCCCCAAGGTCCGGGTCCAGATGCACGGCCGAATGTTTTTCCTGGGAGCGGGCTTCTTGCTCCTTGAAACCAAGGCGGTGGTCCAACTCGCGCTCCTGTTTGGGAGCACCTGGCTGGTCAACTCGCTGGTGTTCTTCACCATCCTGGTGATGATTCTCCTGGCCAACGTCTACGTGCTCAAAGCGCCGGCCGCCAGGCTCGCCTGGCACTACGCGGGGCTGCTGTTCCTGTTGGGGGCCGGCGTCCTCATTCCGCTCGAGATGTTTTGGGGCGGTGGGATCCTGTGGCGCTACGCGGCCCCCTGCGCGTTGGTGCTGGGGCCGATGTTCTTCGCCGGCGTGATCTTCACCCGGTCGTTTCGCGAGGCAGCCGATCCCGATCAGGCCCTCGGCTCCAACATCGCCGGCTCGGTGGTGGGCGGCCTTACCGAACCGCTCTCGCTGATATTGGGCTTCCGACATTTATTGCTGGTGGCGATGGTCTTCTACGTGTTGTCGGCCTGGGTGCCTTCCTCCGGCGGTTCTCGCCGCTAGTCAACCGGCCTCGTCCGGATCAGGAGGCGCCCCTACCGGGGAAGCGCCCTGCGCTCCCTGCGCGGCCTTGCCGGCGGGGACGCGGTGTCGGAGGACACGCTCGAGATCGTTGATGCCCACCAGCACCTCTCGCGGGCTGCTTCCTTGGGTCGGCCCGACGATCCCCTTCGCCTCGAGATGGTCGACGAGGCGGGCGGCCCGCACGTAGCCGATCCGCATTTTCCGCTGCAGCAGCGAGACGGAGCCGTACCCCGCCCGGACGACGAGGCGGGCGGCGTCGGCGAGCAGGCTGTCCTCGTCCTCGCCTTTCTCTGCCTCGGCCTCCTCCCCCGCCTGTAGGAGTTCCTCGACGTATTCCGGCTGCCCCTGAGCGCGCCAGAATTCCACGAGGCGCTCGCTCTCCGCGTCGCTGATGAACGACCCTTGGATCCGCATGGGCCGGACGGCGCCGATCGGCGAGAAGAGCATGTCGCCCCGGCCGAGGAGCTTTTCGGCCCCGGGGTGGTCGAGGATGGTCCGGCTGTCGACCTGGGACGTCACCGCGAACGCGATGCGCGACGGGATGTTGGCCTTGATCAGGCCGGTGATGACGTCGACCGAGGGCCGCTGCGTGGCGACGACCAGGTGGATGCCCACGGCGCGGGTCATCTGGGCCAACCGGCAGATGATTTCCTCGAAGTCCGACGGCGCGACCATCATCAGGTCCGCGAGCTCGTCGATGATGATGACGATGTAGGCGAGCGGGCGGTCCGGGTGCTGCGCGTTGAACGCCTGGATGTTCCGAACGCCGTCGGTGGCGAACAGCGCGTAGCGGGCTTCCATCTCCTGGATCGCCCAGCGGAGCTTGGCCCCGGCCTCCCGCGGGCCGGTCACCACGGGGCTGAGCAGGTGCGGGATGCCGTTGTAGTTCGTCAGTTCGACCCGCTTGGGATCGATCATCAAAAACCGCACCTGTTCCGGCGTGGCGCCGAACAGGATGGTCGCGATCATCGCGTTGAGCGCCACGCTCTTGCCAGCTCCGGTGGCTCCCGCGATCAGGAGGTGCGGCATCGCCACCAGATCGGCGACCACCGGCTGGCCGGCGATGCCCTTGCCCACCGAGACCGTGAGCGGCGACTGGGAGCGCTGGAACTCGGGGCTCGTCAGGATCTCGCGGAGATGGACCAGCCCCGGCCGGTCGTTGGGAAGTTCGACGCCGATCGCGGCTTTGCCCGGGATCGGGGCTTCCAACCGGACGCTGCTGGCCGCGAGCGCCAGGGCGATGTCATTCTGAAGGCTGGTGATGCGCTGCACCTTGACCCCGGGCGCCGGCTGGAGCTCATAGCGGGTGACCACCGGGCCGATCTCCCACCGGATCACCTTGGCCTCGACGCCGAAGCTGGCCAGAGTCCGCTCGAGATTCCGGGCCACCTCCTCCGGATCGACCTTGCCCGCCCGCGCCTTCCCGGCCGCATCATTGTCCAGCAGCGAAAGCGGCGGCCGCGTGTATCCCTGGCGCGGCTGGATGGAGAACGGCAGCTGCGCCTGCTCGATCAGGGGCTTCCTGCGGCGGCGGCCGGCCCCTGAATCTCTGAGCCGCTCCACCCGCTCGGGGGCCGCCACCAGGGCCGCCCCGGGCTCCGCGGCATCCATCTCGGATCCCTCTACGGAATCCGCGTGGGGCGGGAACGCGTCCGGCGCCTCAATGACCTCTCCGGCGGCGATGCGGGGAGACGGCGCAGTCTCCCCCTCCGCTGCCGGGGCCATCCCGCCCGCGGGCGAGTAGGCGACATCCGCGGCGGAGCGTGGGACATTCATGGCCGGGAGGGTCCGGACGAGCTCCCTCACCCCGGTCTGCACCGCGACGGCCGCTTGGGTGACGCCGCGCGCCAGCAGGCCCGCAAGACCCCGGCCTGCCGCGGCGAGGGTGGTTCCGGCAACAATCATCAAATCGCGGCCGGCGGCTACCGCCGCGGCGCCCGCAACGCCCCCCACGCCGCCGATCGCCAGAAGCAAATCGGTCGCGGACCGGCCCGAGAAGAGCAACGCGGCAGCCAGGGCTCCCAGGGCGGTGACCGTCCAGAGGCCGGGCTCGCCCACGGTTCGCCTGAGCGCGATCTCGACCAGCGCGCCCGTGTACCCCCCGCCCTTGCGCGCGGCCGCCGCGAGGAGTTCGCTTCCCGCAGGGTACCGGAGATGCAGGACCACGAGGCCGACCACATAGCCGAGCAGGACCCCGGAGACGCGGGCGCTCAGGCGGAACGATTCCCGGACGAAGAAGATCAGGCCGACAAGCCCGCACGCCCACGGCAGCAGGGGAAGGCCGGCGCCGGTGATCCGGCCCAGGTGCGCCGCCACAAATCGGGGCACCGGAGCGGTCTGCGGAGGGACAAGGCTGATCCCGATCAGGAGCGCGAGCGCGATGAGCAGCGCGCCCGTGACTTTCGCGGACAACCCCGCCCGGGGTGTTCTGCGTGTGGCCACGTTTCGGCCCTCCTGTGCTGTGACGGATGCTGCGTCGACTGCTACACTTCCACCAGCAACGGCAGGATCATCGGTTGCCTGTGCGTTTTTTCGAACAGGAACTGGCCGAGCGCATCCCTAATCGCCGAGCGAACGGCTCCCCCTTCCGTGGTGCCGCGCGCGCGGCACCGATCCATGGCCTCTCGAACGCGCTTCTTGCACTCTTCGAGCAGGTCGCCGGATTCGCGCATGTGCACGAACCCCCGGGACACGATGTCCGGCGCCCCCAGGAGCTCGCCGGTCCGCCGGTCCATGGTCACGAGCGCGATCAGCATCCCGTCTTGCGCAAGGTGCTTCCGGTCCCGGAGCACGACCTGCCCGACGCCCCCGAGGCCGTCCACGAGCACGTTCCCCGCTTCGACCGCCCCGACGCGGGCGATCCGGTTCCCCTGGACCTCGATCACATGCCCATTCTCCGCAAGCAGGGTGCGCTCCTTCGGGAGCCCCACGTCGAGCGCCAGCTGCTGGTTGCGGACGAGGTGCCGGTACTCCCCGTGCACCGGCACGAAGAAGGTGGGACGGACCAGGGTGAGCATCAGCTTCAATTCCTCCTGACACGCATGCCCCGACGCGTGCACCTCCGAGCCGTAGATCACTTCGGCGCCCTGACGGTAGAGCTGGTTGATCGTGCGGCCGACCATCGCCTCGTTGCCGGGGATGGGGGTCGCAGAAAACACCACCGTATCGCCGGGGGCGATCGTGACCATGCGGTGCGTGCCCGCGGCCATGCGCGTCAGCGCGGAGAGCGGCTCGCCCTGGCTTCCCGAGGTCAGGATCGCCACCTGCCGCGGCTGCAGCCGGCGGATCTGGTCGAGCGGCACCAGGGTCCCCCGCGGGATCGTGAGCGCCTTCAACTCCGAGGCGATGGTGACGGTGTCCACCATGCTCCGGCCCGCCAGGGCGACCTTGCGGCCGTGCTGGGCGGCGGTGCGGAAGACCTGCGCCAGCCGGTGGACGTTGCTGGCGAACGTCGTGACCAGGATCCGGCCGTGCGCGCGGGCGAAAATCTGGTCGAGGGCGGCGCCCACGACCCGCTCCGACGGGGCGTAGCCCGGCCGCTCCACGTTGGTGGAGTCCATCAGGAGCACCCGAACCCCCGCCTCTCCGATCTCCGCGAGCCGCGAGAAATCGGTCGGCTCCCCGTCGATCGGGGTCTGGTCGAACTTGAAGTCGCCGGTCCACATCACCGTCCCCGCGGCCGTTCGAACCGCGATCGCGCAGGCCTGCGGGATGCTGTGATTGACGTGCACGAACTCGACCTCGAACGGCCCGATGCGCACCGGACGGCGCGGCCGCACCGGAACGGCCTTCATCGCGGGCGTGCCCTGCGTCTCCTCCACCCGGCGGCGGGCGAGCCCGAGGGTCAGCGGCGTGCCGAACACCGGGGCCTGCACGGTGCGCAGGAGATAGGGCAGCCCTCCGATGTGGTCCTCGTGCCCGTGGGTGAGCGCGATGCCGTGCACAACGCCTTCCGCGGCGAGAAACCCGAAGTCCGGAATGACCAGGTCGATCCCCGGGAGCTCTTCGTCCGGGAACATCAGCCCGGCATCGACGACCAGGCCGTCCCGGCCCAGGCGGATCAGCGTGCTGTTCTTGCCGATCTCCCCCAATCCGCCGATCGGAACGATCTGCAGGCCATCGCCGCGCTTGGACGGCACGGCCCGAGCCGACGGCGGCGCGGCCGGCGATGGTGCGGACGGCGCAGGGCTGTCCGCGGGGGCGCCCGGCGCAGCGGCGACTCCGGGGGATGGACCTGCGCGCCTCCTGCGCCGCCTCCGCGGGGTCACTCGGCCGCCGCCCCCCCGCGCGCTCGGAGCAAATCGGTCAGGATCTGGATGTCGCGCCGCAGCACCGGACGCACGTTGGGGTTATGGAGCGCGTACGATGGGTGGTAGAGGGGAAGGATGATCCGGGCCCCCCGCCGCTGCGGGCGCCCGTGAACGTCCGCAATCTGGGCGCCCGGCAGGAACGCCGCCAACGCGTGCCGCCCGAGGGTCACCACGATGCGCGGACGGATCAACGCGAGTTGAGCCGCCAGCCACGGCGCGCACGCCGTGATCTCCGGGGGCGCAGGGGGACGGTCCCGGGGCGGGTCGCCCGGCGTCGCCGCCCGATCCTTGATGACGTTGGTCACGTACACATCCTCGCGGCGGAGCCCCACGCCCGCCAGGAGTTCATCCAGCACGCGGCCCGCGCGGCCCACAAAGGGCCGGCCGGTCCGGTCCTCTTCTTTGCCCGGACC
>DATHLI010000515.1:0-19138 GCA_035488355.1 bacterium
TTCGTCGCGATCATGGGCCCGTCGGGCTCCGGGAAGTCCACGTTCATGCACCTGCTGGGATGCCTGGACCACCCGACGTCCGGCTCCTACCGGCTCGCCGGGGAGGAGGTGTCGCGCCTCTCCCGCGACCGGCTCGCGCTCGTGCGCAACGCCCGGATCGGGTTCGTGTTCCAGAGCTTCAACCTGCTCTCCCGGACGTCGGCGCTGGAGAATGTGGAACTGCCGATGCTGTACGCCGGCCTCCAGCGCGATGAGCGGGCGCGCCGCGCGCGCGCGATTCTCGAACAGGTGGGGCTCGGAGACCGCCTCACCCACAAGCCGAGCGAACTGTCCGGCGGCCAGCAGCAGCGGGTGGCCATCGCCCGGGCGCTCGCCAACGGGGCGCCCCTGCTCATGGCCGACGAGCCCACGGGGAACCTCGACAGCACGAGCAGCGCGGACATCATGGCGCTGTTTCGCCGGTTGAACAAGGAGCGCGGTATCACGGTCGTCCTCGTGACCCACGACATGCAGGTTGCCGCGTGGTCCAACCGCGTTGTGACGTTCAGGGACGGCCTGATCACGGACGACCGCCCCGTCGATGAGGTCATCCCGGCGTCCGTGCGGCAGAGCGCCGGCGCGCCTGCGGAGGTGCGGGCGTGAGTTTCACCGTGCTGCTGCGCGTGGCTCTGCAGGCCATCCGGCGTAACGCCACCCGGTCCATCTTGACGATGCTCGGCATCATCATCGGGGTCGGCGCCGTGATCACCTCGATGGCGATCGGCTCCGGGGCGCAGGCCGCGGTTCTTGCGCAGATCGAGAGCCTCGGCGCCAACCTCGTCATCGTCATCCCGGGCGCCGTCAGCAGCGGCGGCGTGAGCCTCGGCACCGGAACTCGGACGTCGCTCAAGCTGGCGGACGCGGACGCGATCGCCCAGCAAGTCCCTGAGGTGGCCGCCGCCGCGCCGTCGTCGCAAACGAGCGCCCAGGCCGTCGCGGGCGGGACCAACTGGTTCACGACGATCGTCGGGTCCACGCCGTCGTGGCCGGCGGTCAATAACTGGAACGTGGCGCAGGGGCGGTTCTTCACGTCGAACGAGCAGTCGCAGCGGGCCAAGGTGGCGGTTCTCGGCAGCACCGTGGCGGCGAGCCTCTTCCCCGCCGGCGGCGCCGTCGGATCCGGCGTGGTGATCAAGAACGTGCCGTTCCGCGTCGTCGGCGTGCTCGACACAAAGGGGCAGACCTTCTTTGGACACGACCGCGACGACACGATCGTCGTGCCGATTTCGACACTCCTGGACCGGATCACCGGCAACTCGTGGGTGGGCAGCATCGCCATCTCCGCCACCGCGCCGGAAGCCGTGCCGGGGGTGATCGACGCCGCGGAGCGGCTGCTGCGCCTCCGCCACCATCTCGCGCCGTATCAGCCGGACGATTTCTCCGTGCACAACATCTCGGACGTGCAGCAGGTGCGCCTGGCGACCTCGCAGACCCAGGCGCTGCTCCTCGCGGGCATCGCGGTCGTCTCGCTCGTCGTCGGCGGGATCGGCATCATGAACATCATGCTCGTCTCCGTGACCGAGCGGACGCGGGAGATCGGGCTCCGGATGGCCGTGGGGGCCCGGGGGCGGGACATCCTCCTCCAGTTCCTCGTGGAGGCGCTCACGCTGGCCTGCGCCGGCGGGGTGATCGGGATCGGGCTTGGATTCGGCACCGCTCGAGCGACATCGGCCCTCGGGCACTGGCCGGTGCTCATCTCGCCGTTCTCGATGATCCTCGGGTTTACGTCCGCCGCGCTGGTCGGTGTGGTCTTCGGGTTCTATCCGGCGCAGCGGGCGGCGGCGCTGGATCCCATCGTGGCGCTTCGGTACGAGTAGTCCGGTACGCCCCCACCCCACCTTAGGGTGTTTCCCGGATTGGATGTATTGTTCTTTGGCGTATGCTTTGTATACACTTGACAGCGCGCTACCATCAGGGCAGGAGGCCGTAGCAACGCCTTTTTCGCCGTCCGGAGGGCGTCGTCCCGGCAACGGCGGCGATCGCTAGGGCTGGTCTGGGGGGAGGGATGGGCCGATGAAGCGGTGGGTCGTCATTTTGGTCCTGAGCGTGTTTCTGATTGGCCGTGCCCTGACGGGTGTGGAGGCAATGGGAGCCGAGTCCGGGGACGTGCACAATGAAGGGGATCAGGGCAACGACAACGGCGACTACGGGCCGCACGACCTCGAGCGTCTCGCCTTTTGATCGCCGCTGACCCGAGCGTTCTTCCAGCGCCATGACGACAGTGCGGCGGGCGCGGTCACGCGGCTGGGCGGGGTTGTTCACCGGCGCGAACTTCGCGAGCCGCAGCTTCGAACTGGCGGTGACACTGGGCGCGGCCGGGGCCGTCGCCTTGGTGCTCGCGTTCCCCCAGAAGACCGCACCGACACCGCTCGCGACCTGGCCACTCGGCGCCGTGATGGCGGTCGCCGCCATCCCCGCGATCGCGCTTGCCGGTGCTTTCCCGCTCTCCGTCGGACAGAAGATGTATCTCAACCTTGGGAGCGCCGTTGCGTTTGGGCTGCTCCTCATCCTGCCGCCGCCGCAGGGGCTGGCGATCGCCTTTGCGGGCATGCTCGCCGGTCAGCTCGTGCGGCGATCTCGCGGGTATCGCCTGACGCTCCCCACGATCGTCTTCAACCAGGCGCAGTATCTCGCGACCTGGGCCCTGGTGGTGCTGACGAACGCCCGCATCCGCGCGGAGGCGCCGGCGCGGTGGCCCGATGGCGCGTGGCTGGCGACGGTCGGCGCGGGAGTCGTCTACCTGGTCGTCAATTCCTGGCTCGTCAGCACCCACAACGCGCTGCGCAGACGTGGCGCTGCCTGGGACCTGTGGGTGCGGTTCATCGGCGAGGCGGGCCCCGGCTACGCGGTGGCCCTGGCCATCGGCGCGGGGATCGCGATCGTTGCGGGTCGCTCCCCAGCGCTCGTCCTGCCGATCATCGCGGCCGTCGCGGTCGCGCACTGGGCCGCCGCCCGGCCGAGTCGCGGATACCTCAGGCAGATCGCCCCCTTTCTTGCGGCGCTGGTGGAGGCCGCGGAGCGACGCTCGTTCGAGACCGTGGAGCACTCCGAGCGCGTCTCATGGTGGGCCGAGCGCCTGGCCCGGCGCTTCGGGGTCCCCGAGAGCGAGGCCGACGCCATCGCTGTGGCCGCGAAGCTGCATGACCTCGGCAAGATCGCCCTGGGGGTGCCGATCGGTGAAGATGGAGGCGATGGCGCCGATTCCACCCAGGCCCACCCGGCCATCGCCGGCGAACTGCTCGGGCGTGTTCCTGGTCTTGAGGGGGCGGTGCGCTATCTCCGAGCGCAGGCGGAATGGTACGACGGCAGCGGATCCCCCGATCACCTGGCGGGAGAGACCATCCCTCTCGCCTCGCGGATCATCGCCGTTGCGGACGCGTACGACCTGGCGCTCGAACACGGTCCCGGCGCTCTTGCCGACGGCCACGAGCAGGCGCTCGCACGGATCCGCGGTCGCGCCGGAACGCAGTTTGACCCCGGGGTCGTTGCGGCGATGGAGGCGCTGGTGAGGACTGACGTCTCCCGAGAAAGCTCGATGGGGACACCCGGCTACGTGGGCGGACTTCTCCTCGCGGCCGCGGGCGCGCGGGACGGGTTGATGGCCGCCACCGCGGGCCGCACCTGGATCGACCGCATCCTCAGACTCGAGGCGCTTCACCGGGTTCAACCCCATGCCGCCTCCCAGGTCATCGCCCCTGCGGCAGGCGGCGTCCCATCTTCCGTCTCTTCCATGTTGATCATCGATCAGCAGGAGAAAGAGCGCGTGAGGATCGCACGCGAGCTGCACGACGAGGTCGGCGGAACCCTGACCTGGCTCCGGTGCACCCTCCGGACGCTCCCGGACCTGCCGGCGGTGCGCGAAGCGAAGGCGAGCATCGACGCCCTGACCACGCAGATTCGCAACATCTCGGTCGACCTCCGGCCCGCGGCCCTCGACGACCTGGGTCTCGCGGCCGCGCTTGTGCGCCATACGCAGCGCTACACGTCTCTGACGGGCATCCGGGTCGACCTGACCCACTCCGGCCTCGACCGGCGCCTGCCGAGCCAGGTCGAAACGGCGGCGTTCCGGATCATCCAGGAGGCGCTGACCAACGTCGCCAGGCACGCGCGGGTCACCGAAGTGGCCGTGCGCGTCCGGGGGGGGGCCCGGATGTTGAGCGTGCTGGTCGAGGATCGGGGGACGGGCTTCGACCCCCGCAAGGTGCGGGGCGCCGGCAGCTCGAGCGGCCTCGCCGGGATGCGGGAGCGGGCACTCCTGCTCGGCGGATCGTTTACGGTCGCGTCAAGCCCGGGGACCGGCACTCGGATTGAGGCACACCTTCCCGTGGGCGTGTCGGCATGAATACGATCGGCGCTACCCTGAAGACCTCGACGATCATTCTGGCCGACGATCACCCGCTCGTCCGGCGGGGCGTGCGCTCCCTCTTTCAGCCCCTTCCCGAGTTCTCGATCGTCGCCGAAGCCGAGGACGGGTTCGCCGCGGTGGCGCTGGTTGAGCGCTGGTCACCCGACGTGCTCATCGTGGACATCACGATGCCCGGGCTCGACGGCATGGAGGTCACCCGGCAGGCCGCGCAGCGATGTCCCGGGATCCGGTCCGTGATCCTGTCGATGCACGAGGATGAGGCCCACGTGTTCGAGGCGCTTCGCGCGGGGGCCACGGCGTATGTGCTGAAGCGGGCGGTGGCGGACGATCTCGTAGAGGCGGTTCGCGCGGCACTTGAGGGTCGGCGCTACCTCAGCCCGCCGCTTTCCGCGCGCGCCCTTGAGGACTACGCGGCCGGGGTCGGCGCCCGGTCCGGCCAGCCGCTGGACGCGTACGGCGGGCTCACGCCGCGTCAGCGCGAAGTCCTGCACCTTGCTGCCAAGGGGATGACGTATGCCGAGATGGCCGCCCAGTTGGGCGTCAGCCCGCATACTGTGGAGGCCCACCTGAGCAACCTCATGCGCAAGCTGGGTTTTCACAGCACCAGAGAGATTATCCGGTACGCTCTCAAGCGGGGCCTCTCCGACTAAACCCCAGTGGTGTAACCCGAACGCGCGTTCTTTCCGGATTCCCGGGACGGTCCTCCCTGGAGTCCGGAATGGACTTGGCCCGCCGCATCGGCCATAGTAGTGGACACGTCATCACTTGGGCCACTCTCGCATGCACAGCGAATTATCTGCTCCGGAGATCACGGGAAGCGAGACCCCCACAAACGGCTACACGAACGGCCACACGAACGGCCACATAAACGGTCAGACAAACGGCCACCGCGTAAGAGTGCTCGTGGCCGACCCGCATCCGATCACGTTGTCGGGGCTGCAGCGCGTTCTGCGATCCGATCCAGAGCTCGAGCTGGTGGCGGCCTGCGGCACCGGCAAGGAAGCGCTGGAAGCGCTGGAACACTGCGCGTCCCTCCGTCCGTTGGTCCTGATCACCGATGTGATCCTGCCCGACATGTCTGGAGTCGAGCTCTGCCGGGTCATCAAGCGGAGCGCCCCGGACGCGGAAGTGCTCGTCCTCACCGCGTGCGATGACAACGCCAGCATCCTCGGAGCCGTCGGCGCCGGCGTGTCGGGATACGTGCTCAAGGACATCACGCCCGAAAATCTTCTGCGGGCCATCCACGCGGTGCGGCGGGGGCAGACGCTGGTCCATCCCCGCATTGCGCGGCGCATGGCCGACCGGCTCACGCGCATCTCGAGCGATGGGAACGGCGGGCTGGTGGTCGGTGAGACGCTCACCGAACGGGAGGCCGAAATCCTCACTGAGGTCGCCAAGGGGTTGTCGAACAAGGAGATCGCGGACAAGCTCTACATTTCAGAGAGCACGGTCAAGAGCCGGTTGAAGACCATCTTCAGCAAGCTCGACGTCCGTGCCCGCACCCAGGCTGCCGCGTACGCGATCCGCAGGGGGTACGTGCGGTAATCCCCCCGCCGGGGGCGTCTGGCGCGGGCGTCCGATGATCCTTGGGCTTACGTCCGCCGCGCCGGCCGGCGTGATCTTCGGGTTCTCCCCGGCGCAGCGGGCCGCGGCGCTGCGGTACGAGTAGCGCCCCGGCCCGGGGACCCGGCGGCACTCCCCTCGCGCAGGCACGCCTCCACGGCGCCGAGCGTTCGGCGGATCCGTTCCGTCGTCGCCTGGTTTCCCAGGTGCCCGATGCGGATGACCTGCCCGGCGAGATGGTCCAGTCCGCCGGCCACGGCGATCCGGTGCTGGACGCGCAGCCGCTCCATCAAGGCTGCGGCCTTGATGCCGTCCGGCGGATAGGCGACGGTCACGGTCGGCGAAGCCCAGCGGCGATCGGCGAACAGCGTGAACCCCAGGCGTTCCAACCCCCCGCGGAGCAGCTCGGCGGCCTGGCGGTGGCGTTCGAACCGGGCCTCCAGACCTTCGTCGAGGATGCGCTCGAGCGCCCGATTCAGCGCCACAATGTTATTGCTCGGGATCGTGACCGGGTAGGGGTGGTGAGGCCACTCGCGCTCGTAGCGGCGCCAGTTGCGCAGGTTGAGGTACCAGCCCCGAGACGGCGCGGGCTGGCCGTCGATGATCTCCCACCCCAGCGATGTCACCGCGACCGGCGCGACCCCAGGCGGGCTCTCCAGGCACTTTTGCGATGCGGTCGCCACCGCCGCCAGCCCCCAGCCATCCGTCAGCACCGGCGCCCCGGCGAGCGAGGAGACCGCGTCCACGGCGAGCGCTGCGCCCTCGGAGCGCGCCGCTGCCGCGATGTCGGCGACGGGGTTGAGGACCCCGGTGGAGGTGTCGCTGTGCACGACGGCCAGGACGCGCACCCGGCGCGCGCGCAGCCACGCCCGCACTTCGTCCGGGCCTGCCGGCCGCTCGTAGGGGATCTGAAAGACCTCGACGTGCGGGGTGTGCGCACGGGCGATGTCGAGGAGGCGGTTGCCGAAGAAGCCGTTGGTGATCACGCCCACGGTCCCATCGGCGCCGATCAGCGTCCCGAGCATCGCTTCCAGGCCGCCGCTTCCAGAGGACGGGATCGGATAGACAGACCCGGTGGTGTTGAAGATCCGCCGCAGCCGCGCGACGAACTGTTCGTAGAACGGCTGCCACTCCGGACCGTAGTGCTGGCGCACCGGCTGCCCCATCGCCTCGAGCACGTCGGGGCTCACCGGGACCGGTCCGGGGATCATGAGATCGAGGGGCCTGTCCTCCATGTGGATCCTCCTAGGCGGATCCTTTCGCGCCGCACACCGGTGGTCGGTTTCGGTGGATCCCGGCGGGCTTCCTCCGTTCCGCGCGCGTCAGCGCGCGATCGCCTCGCCCGGTTCACCCACCACGGCCGCGAGCAGCGAGATCCATACGAGCAGCCCCAGGAAGCGGCCCTGCTCGACCACGGGGATCACGTCGGCGCCCTCCCGCAGCATCAGGGCGGCCGCGTCCTCGAGCGACGCACCCGGCGTGAGGATGACCGACGCCGGCGCGGCCACGCGGCCCACGGTCATCTTGTCCAGCACCTCGCGCAGTTCGTAGACGTCGAGGGTCGTGGCCTCGGACGGGGTGAACCGCAGCAGCGTCTTCTCATCCACGAGGCCGAGGAACCGTCCCTCCGACATGACAGGGAGCACCGGGGCGCCCTGCTCGCGCAGGAGCCGGAGCGCGGTGGCGATCGTGGTCTGCGCGGTGATCACCGGAACGTCCGTGACCATCCACTCGCGAACAGAGACATCTCTGAGGTCTGCGATCATCGGTGCGCCTCCTCTGGGTCTCGCCCGCGGATTTGTCTGTCGGAAACAGGCCTTGCCTCACGCCATCCCGAGGGCGTCTCTTGTGGAATGCAGGTTAACCTGCTAAAGTGGTTTTTGGTGGTTACAGCGTAGTCGAGCCGCCTCTAACCTGTCAAGTAAATGTTGAAGGTTAATTGCATGTTCAGCGCGGTGTGGCGGGGCTTGTAAGTGGGACTGAGCCGGGGGGGACGCGATGGCTCAGCTGGCTGACCAAGAAAAGGTGTTCGAGCTCACCGGCGGGCGGTTGTGCCTGGATTTTGCCAACACGCTCGGCGGATCGCGGGTCAGCCCCAAGGAATATCTGACGAGTTACCGCGACCTGGTGATTTGGGGACGGCAGGCTGGGGTCCTGAGCGGTCCGGAGGCCGAGCACCTCGCCGAGGCCGCACGACGGCGACCCGCGGATGCGGCGAAGGCGCTCGCGGCAGCGGTCGGCCTTCGGGAGACGATCTTCAAGATCTTCGCGGCCGTCATTGCCGGACGCGACCCAGAACAGGCCGACCTCAGCGCATTGGGCGCGGGGCTGTCGCAGGCCATGGTCCACCTGCGTGTCCTGCCACGCGCGGGCGGCTACGCCTGGGGATGGGCGGACGACCGCGAGCACCTGCACCGGGTGATCTGGCCGGTCGTGCGATCGGCGGCGGAGTTGCTCGTGTCTGGAGAGGCGTTCCGGGTGGGGCGCTGCGCCGGGGAGGGCTGTGACGGGCTCTTCATGGATACCAGCCACAACCGCAGCCGGCGCTGGTGCGACATGCGGTCGTGTGGTAACCGCGCGAAGGCCCGGCGCCACCACGCCCGGAAGAAAGAACGACCTTAACCTGTCTGGCCGCGACCGGCGCGCCGCCGGCCGGACCGCTCACTCCTCGTCGTCGAGGAAGTAGGCGTCCACCGTCGCTACTCCTGCTCGCCTCCGGCGGGGGTCTGGAGAGTCCTCAGATCGTCCGGGGCGATGTGGCAGCGAATGCGGTGGCCTTGCCCGGCGTCCTGCCACGGCGGCTCCTCCCGCTCGCAGATCGGCCCGAGCTTCCGGGGGCACCTGGTGTGAAAGCGGCAGCCGGCGGGCGGGTGCGCCAGGCTCGGGATGTCGCTCCCCAGCCGGATGCGCGGCCGGGCAGCGTCCCCGTCGATCGTGGGAATGGCCGACAGAAGCGCTTCGGTGTAGGGATGCTTGGGGCCCGCGAAGATCGCCTCGGTATCCCCGATCTCCACGAGCTGCGCCATGTACATGACGCCGATCCGGCCGGCCAGGTACCGTACCACCGCCAGGTCGTGAGAGATGAGGATGTACGCGACCCCTTCGGTCGCCTGCAGTTCCTCCAGGAGACCGAGGATGGCCGCCTGGACCGAGACGTCCAGCGCGGAGACGGGCTCATCGCAGACGGCCAGGGCAGGCTTCCCGGCCACGGCCCGCGCGATGGCCGCGCGCTGCCTCAGCCCGCCGGACAGCTGCGCGGCGCGGAGGTCCAGGTACCGCGGTTCGAGGCGCACCTGGCGGGCCAGCTCGGCGACGCGCCGCTGCCCGGGGCGTCCGCCCAGGTGAAGGAGCACCTGCACCGCCCGGGCGAGGATGTGCCGGATGGTCCAGCTGGGGTTGAGCGTCGTGTCCGGGTTTTGGAACACCATCTGCATCGCCTGGAGAACGCGCCGGCCGCGCCGGCTGCCCTTCCAGGGCGCCGGTCTCCCGGCGAAGATGAGCTCACCGGCATCGGGCACCGTCAGGCCGACCAGGCAGCGCGCCAGCGTCGTTTTGCCGCTGCCCGACTCCCCGACGAGGCCGAGGGTCTCCTCCTTCCTGACCTCGAGCGACACGCCGTCCACGGCGACGGTGTCCCCCCCGCGCCCGTGATAGCTCTTGCGCAGCCCGCTCACCTTGAGCAGCGTCTCTTCGGATTTGGCTCCCGTTCGTGGGACGGCGGCCGGGTACGTATGCGGCATGGACGGGACGTCTTCCCAGAAGTAGCACCGGCTGCGCCGCCCGGGCCCCACCGCGTACAGTTCGGGCTCGCGGCCTCGGCACCGCTCCTTCGCCAGGACGCACCGGGGATGGAAGGCGCACCCGACGACGGCATCGCCGAGGAAGGGGAGCGCGCCCGGGATGGGCTCGAGCCGGACCCGCCCCTTCCCAGGCTCGAACCGGGGAACGCAGCGGAGCAGGCCCATCGTGTAGGGGTGGCGGGGGGCGTGGAGGAGGTCGTGCGCGGGGCCTTCCTCGACGATCCGGCCCGCGTACATGATGCCGATCCGGTCGCACATCCGGGAGACGAGTCCGAGGTTGTGGCTGATGAGCAGGATCGACGCGTCGATCTCGGCGCGGAGCGCGGCGATGAGGTCGATGATCTCGGCTTCGATCGTCACGTCGAGCCCCGTGGTCGGCTCGTCGAGGATGAGGAGCCGCGGGCTCCCGGCCAGCGCCATGGCGATGACCACCCGCTGCTGCTGCCCCCCGGAGAGCTGGTGGGGGTAGCGCCGCATGATGTCGTCCGGGTCGGGCATGGCCACCTTCACCAGGGCACCGGCGGCGCGGCGCACCGCCTCTGTCCGGCCCGCCCCGTGATGGAACCGGTACACTTCGGCGAGCTGGTCGCCGACCCGCAGCGCCGGGTTCAGGGCGCCCGCCGGATCCTGGTAGACCATCGCGAGCCGGGCCCCGCGCCAGCGCCGGAGCGCCTCCCCCGCAAGGAGGGTCAGGTCCTCCCCCTCCACGCGGATCGCGCCGGCGTCGATGCGGCCGTTGCGGGGGAGGTAGCGCATGAGGGCGAGGGCCAGCGTCGTCTTGCCGCTCCCGGACTCGCCGACGAGCCCGTAGGCTTCTCCGCCGCCGATCCCGAGCGAGACGTTCGACACGGCGGCCCCCCACTCGCCCGCCCGGCGGTACGAGACGGTCAGCCCCTCGACCTCCAGGAGCGGAGACGTCATTCGGCGAGCGCGCGCCTCACCCCATCGGCCGCGAGGTTCACGCCGATGATCAGCGAGGCGAGGGCCAGGGCGGGGGCGAGCACCGTCCACGGCGCGATCTGGACGAACGCCCGCTCCACCGCCACGGTCAGTCCCCAGTCCGGAGACGGCGGCTGGATGCCGAGCTGGAGGAAGGAGAGCGTGCCCGCGGTGAACACCGCGTACCCCAATCGGACCGTGCCCTCGACGATGAGCGGGGAGGTCACGTTGGGGAGGATCTCAAAGAACATGATGTAGAGGCTCCGGTCGCCGCGCAGGCGCGCCGCGTCGACGTACTCGCGCTCCCGTTCGACCAGGACCGCCGACCGGACCGTGCGCGCGACCAGCGGCGAGAACAGCACCGCGATCGCCAGGATCACGTTCGTCGTGGACCGGCCCGCGAGCGCCAGGACCACGGTCGCGGGGATGATCACCGGCAGGCTCATCACCGCGTCGACGAGCCGCATCAGGATGTCGTCGATGAGGCCGCGGTGGAACCCGGCGACGAGGCCGATCGTCGTCCCGCCGAGGAGGCTGAGGAGGGTGGCCGCGGGGGCGATGGTGAGGACCGGTGCCGCCCCGGCCAGGACCCGGGAGAGCACGTCGCGTCCGAGGTCGTCCGTGCCGAGCCAGTGGACCCTGCTGGGGGACGCGAGCGGATGCGCCGGGCTGACCGCGAACGGATCGTACGGGGTGATCACCCGCCATTCCAGCGCGGCAAAGATCCAGAAGACCACGACCGCGCCGCCCGCCAGGACCGCCGCGTTCCGGATCAGCCGCCCGAGCACAGGCCGGCCCTTCACCCGCCGCGGCGGCGCGGCCACCCCGCCCGCGGGCGCGCCCCCTCCCGCGGCGCCGCCCATCGCCGTGCCACCTCTCCCGGGCCGGATGGGCCCCGCCGGTCCCGCGGCCATCAGTCCGAATACCGGATCCGCGGATTGAGCAGCGCCACCAGCAGGTCCGCGGTCAGGTTGGACAGCATGAAGATCGCGGCGACCAGCAGCGCCGTCGCCTCGAGCACCGGCACATCGTGCCCCACCGCCGAATCGTAGATCAGCTTGCCCAATCCGGGATAGGTGAAGAGGGTCTCCACCACCACCAGCCCGCCGACCAGCCAGCCCACCTGCGAGCCGATGACCGTGATCGTCGGCAAGAGCGCGTTGCGCAGGGCGTGACGCGCGATCACATACCGGAGCGGCAGCCCCTTCAGCACCGCCGTCCTGATGTAGTCCGACGCCATCACCTCGACCATGCCCGCCCGCGCCATCCGCGCGATATAGCCGAACAAGACGAGCATGAGGGGGATCGATGGCAGGAGGAGGTCGTGAATGCGCTCCACCGGCCCGGCTCCGGGGGGCGGCTGGGCGATGATGGGGAACCACCCCAGCCGGACGCCGAACACCACGAGCACGATGACCCCGCTCACAAACTCGGGGATTGCGGTCAGCGAGAGGCCGATGAGGCTCAGGGCGGTGTCCACGAGACGGTCTTCGTTCAGGCCGGCGACGATGCCCAGGCCGAGGGAGATCGGGACCACGCAGACCAGGGCGATCGCGGCGAGCGCGAGGGAGTTCCGGAGCCGCGCGAGCACAAAGGGGCGAACGGGCCGGTGCAGGACCATGGAGTCTCCCCACCGCCCAATGACGAAGCTCCCGAGCCAGGCGGCGTACCGGACGGGAACGGGCCGGTCCGCCCCGAGCTGATGCCGCAGGGCCGCGGCCTGATCCGGCGTCGCGTACGGCCCAAGGATCGTGCGCGCCACGTCGCCCGGCACGATCTCGGCCAGGGCGAAGATCAGCACGGAGACGAGCCACAGGGCGGGCAGCACCAGCCCGAGTCTCCGGAGCAAGAATCGAGCCATGCGCCTTCCCCTGGCCGGTTATGCCAGCGACGCTTTGGTCAGATCCAGAAAGTCGGACCCGCTGGCGTCGACTCCGCGGACGCGCTTTTGGACCGCCCGGGGCGCCCGGATCCAGTAGGCGATGATCGCCGGCGTCGCGTCCTGCTGGAGGAGCGCCATCTTGCGCGCAGTGGCCCGGCGGCTCCCGCTGTCGAGGGTGGCATCGTACTGCTTCGCGAGTCCGTCAAACTCCGGGTCGCACCAGTGCGCGGAGTTCCACACGCCCTCGCAGGTGTAGGCGGGACCGATGAACTGGGACGGGACGGTGCGGGAGGCCCAGTCCGTGATCCCCATGGGGACCTGGAGCCAGGGCTGCGTGCCGCCCGATCCGTAGTAAGCGCCCTGAGTCATCTGGTCGAGCGTGACGCTGATGCCCGCGGGGCGGAGCATTTCTTGTAGATAGACCGCGTACTGCGGGACCTCCTGGTAGACCTCGTAGGTGAGGGAGATCTTCAACGCGTTTCCGGCGCCGGCCTCGCGGAGGAGCTGCTTGGCCCGGTCATAGTTCTGCGTGCGCTGAGGGATCGCCGGGGCGCCCGGGAACAGCGGGGCGAACATCTCGTCGTTCCCCACATCGGCGCGTCCCTGGAAGAGTCCCTCGACGATCTTGCCCCGGTCCAGGCAGAGGGCCACCGCCTGGCGGATCCGCTTGTCGGTGAACGGCGCGGCGTCTACGCGCATGTGCACCGCCCGGTGCTTGGACGAGCGCGTCAGCAGGATGGTGACGTTCGGATCGGCAAAGAGGGCCTGCGACCCCTGAAACGGCGTGGCGACCATCAGGTCGACCGCCCCGGCCTCGAGCGCGAGGACCTGAGGCTGCGTTTCCGCAAAGAACCGGAACTCCACCCCGTCGAGGTACGGGAGCCCCGGCTGCCGGTAGTCCGGATTGCGCTTGAAGCTCGCCGTCTCTTTGGGCGCGTACGCGGCCAGGGTAAACGGGCCCGTGCCGACCGGATGCTGCTCGAAGTCGCCGGCGTAACTCGCCGGCAGCACCACCGCGTTGTAGTTCGTGGACGACACCAGGTAGGGAAAGTCCACAAACGGGCGGTCGAGATGGAACGCGACCTTGAGGGGGCCGGCCTTCTCAATGTTCCCCTTGGAGAGGATGCCCTTGAAGTTGGAGCGCGCGGCGGACTTGGTCTGGGGATCGGTCAGCCGGTCGAAGGTGGCCACCACATCGTCGGCGGTCACCGGCCGGCCGCCGGTGAATGTGACCCCCTCACGGAGCGTAAACATCCAGGTCTTGCCGGTGTTGTCGGGTTCCCAGCGCTGCGCGAGCACCGGGCGCAGGCTCAGGTCGTTTTCCGCCCAGACCAGGTATTCGGCCACCTGCTGGACCATGGCGATGGCCCCGGCATCGTACATCGTGACCGGGTCCACGGCCGCGGTGGGCGGGACCAGGGCCACCCGGAGCGTCCCGCCCCGCTTGGGCGGCGGCGCTTGCGCGCGCGCCGGCCCGCCTCCGGCGCCTGCGAGGAGACCGGCGATCGTCCCCGCCGACAGCCCGAACACTGTCGCGCGCCGCAGGAATTCGCGCCGGGACAAACGGCCGGCCAGCAGCTCCTCGCGGAGGTGCTGGCCGAGTTCGTGTTGCAGATCGCTATCCGTCATGTCGTCCCCCTCCTCGTCTTAACTTTCCTTCCACAGTGAGGTGCAGGTCCATGATTTTGCCGAGGAATCTTTCCCGGGGCGACGCGGATGTTCCACACGCCGGCAGGTCGGCGCGGATCCGGGCAGCGCCGCGGTGGCCAGCTCGACCGCCCTGGGTCCCGTGAAGGAATCCCGAACCGATAATAGTCACACCCGCTTTTTTGGGGATTGGAGGCGCTAAATTGGCACCCGTATTATAGGCAACAGGCCGGGTCAATGCAAAATTCCTTCGGTCCCTACCGGGATCCCGTCTGCGATCGCCCGGGAAGCGCCCGGTACGCGATCACGATCCCGCCGATGATCAGGCCGGAGGCCAGGACCTGGACGCCGGTGATTCGCTCGTGCAGCACGAGCCCGCCGAGGAGCATCCCGAAGATCGGCAGGAGGTTGTTGAACATCATCGCGACCCCGGCGCCGAGGTCCCGGACCGCGGCGTTCCAGCACGCGTACGCGATGGCCGACGGGCCGATCCCCAGGTAGATGAGGATGAGCAGGTTGTCGCGCACGGAGGCCATGAGGTGGGGCGGGCGCTCCACGGCGATCGCTGCCACGAGAAACGGGAACCCCGCCAGCATCGCCCCCGCCGTGATCCAGAGCGGCGGCAGGTCCCCGCTGATCCGCTGCACGCCCAGGTTATAGAACGCCCACGTCACCATGCTGGCGATGATGAAGATCGCGCCGGGATCCAGCCGCATCTCCTCGCCCGCCGACGCGCCCAGCCACGTGACCACCGCCGCTCCCACGGCCGAGACCGTCAACCCCAGGAACAGCGCGCGCGAGACGACGAAGAGCCCCGCCGCCGCGGCGAGGCCTGCGGTGACGAGCGGGCTCGCGGCGTTCAAGATGATGGCGTTGGTCGCCAGGCTCCAGTGGAGCGCGAGATAGGTCAGGTACTGGCTGGCGAAGATCCCCAGGACGCCGAGGACGACCAGCCAGCCCACGACCCGGCGGCCGACCCGGGGACGGGGCTGGGTGAGGAGCAGCCACGCGGCGAGCGGAACGCCGGCGACGGCCGCCCGGGCCGCGGCGATCGTGCCCGGCGTGACCGAGTCCCGCAGCAGCCGGCCGATCGCGAAGTTCGTGCTCCAGATCGCGATCGCCGCGAGCGCGTACCACTGTCCCCGGAGCAGGACGCGCCGGGTTGGGACGGCAGCCGGGCCGGGGGATGGGAGCGGCGCCTGGGCGAGGCCGGGCGCGCGGGCCGGGGACATCAGGCGCCGTGGAAGGCGCCGGCGAGCCGGCGCCACTTGGGCAGTTCCGCGATGGTAAACGGCCGGTAGCAGGCCACGCGATCGAGCACGCCGGCGTACCGGCGCCGGAGGTCCCGTCCCACCTCCTCCCACGAGCCCCGGATGAGCACGGCATCGAGCATCGCCTCCGGCACCTCGCGGGGGAGGTCGCTCCAGCGGCGCTCGGCGGCGAGCCGCTGCAGCGAGGCGGCGACGCCGTCCCACCCGTGCGTGTGCAGCACGACCCGGTACGAGGGCGTCGACGCGTAGAAGGCGATCTGTTCGCGCGCGCGCTCCGCCGCCGCCCGGATCTCATCCGGGGTATCGCCGGGGGCAACGAAGACGGGCGCGTAGAGCTGGACGGCGCCGCGGGGCCGGGCCTTCTCCCGCAGGCCGCGCTCGATGTTCGGCAGGACCACCGACGTCAGGTAGGGGACGGTGTGAAATGGGTGGACGTGAAATCCCTGGGCCACGCCGCCGGCCAGGCGGCAGAGCAGGGGGTTGACCCCGGCGAGAAAGACCGGGACGTCGGGGTGCGCGATCGGCCCCGGATTGAAGAAGGGCGTCATCAGGCTCAGCCGGTAGTACCGCCCGTCCACCCGCAGCGGGGCGCCCTCCTGCCACGACCGCCACACGGCCCGCATGGCGTCGATGTACTCCCGGAGCTTCGGCGCCGGCGGATCCCAGCTCACGCCGAATCGCCGCTCCATGTGCGCCTTGACCTGGGTCCCCAGCCCCAGGATGAAGCGGCCGCCGGACAACGCGGCGAGGTCCCAGGCCAGGTGCGCCATCACGGTGGGGCTGCGGGGAAACGCGATGGCCACGCCGGTGCCGAGCAGGATGCGGGAGGTGGCGCGGGCCGCCAGGGCCAGCTGGATGAACGGGTTGCGCTTCGTCTCATTCGCCCAGAGCGCGGCGAACCCCACCCCTTCCGCGGCGCCGGCGACCGCGTCGACCTGGGTGATGTCGTCCATGGCGAGCGCGGCGTCGAGCGCGAGCGTGGGGGGCACCGGACACCTCCTGCCAAGAGTGTATAATGTCGTCATGTCGGCGTCACTCAGGTCCTCGATCGCGATCAGCGTCGAGCATCTGACGAAGCGGTTCGGGGCCCTCGTGATCGTCGACGACCTCTCGTTCCACGTCCGCTCACGCGAGATCGTCGGGTTCCTGGGCCCCAACGGCGCGGGGAAGACCACGACGCTCGCGATGCTGCTCGGGCTCCTGCTGCCGACGGCCGGCCGGGTGGAGGTGCTGGGGCTCCCGATGCCGGCGGAGCGGCAGCGGATCCTGGCGCGGGTCAACTTCACGTCGCCGTTTGTGGCCCTCCCCGGAAACCTGACCGTGAACGAGAACCTCACGGTGTTCGCGCGCCTGTACGGCGTCCGCGGGGCCCGCGGGCGCATCGCCGAGCTGCTTGACCGGTTCGGGCTCGCGGCGCTGCGCGGCCGGTCGACCGGGCGTCTGTCCTCCGGCGAGGCGACACGGCTCGGGCTGGTGAAGGCGCTCCTCAACGACCCCGAGGTGCTGTTCCTGGACGAGCCGACGGCGAGCCTCGATCCGGACGGCGCCGAGCGCGTCCGCGAGCGGCTGCGGGAGATCCGCGAGCGCGGGACGACGATCTTCTACACGTCTCACAACATGCAGGAGGTCGAGCGGTTGAGCGACCGGATCCTCTTCCTGCACAAAGGCCGCCTCATCGCGGAGGGACCGCCGGGCGAGGTGCTCCGGCGGTTCGCCCGGGACACGCTGGAGGAGATGTTTCTCGACATCGCCCGCAGCGGCTCGGCGGCCTCATGAGCGGAGACGCCCTCGGGATGACGCGGAGCGCGGCGGAGGCGGCGGCCGGCCTGAGCGGCGGGCGGATCCTGGCTCTGCTGCTGCGCCAGGTGTACCTGTACCGGCGCAGCCTGATCCGCTCGCTCGAGATCGTCTACTGGCCGGTGATGGATCTCCTGGTGTGGGGCTTCCTCAGCCTCTACGTCGCCCGGCTCCGGGGGGGCGGGGCGCAGGCGATCGCCTTCCTCCTCGGCGGGATGATCCTCTGGGACATCTTCTATCGCGCCCAGCAGGCGATCTCCGTCTCGTTTCTGGAGGACATCTGGACCCGGAATCTGGTCAACGTCTTCGTGAGCCCGGTCAGCACCGCGGAGTTTATCGCCGCGATGCTGCTGCTCGGGGTGATGAAGGTCATCGTGACCGGCCTCCTGCTGTCCGCCCTGGCCCTCGTCTTGTACACCTTCAACCTCTTCCAGTTCGGGCTGCCGCTGATCCCATTCGTCCTCAACCTGCTCCTCGCCGCGTGGGGGATCGGCCTCATTACCACCGCGATGATCCTGCGCTTCGGCCAGGGCGCGGAGATGCTGGCCTGGGCGATCCCGTTCCTCTTCCAGCCGTTCTCCGCGGTCTTCTACCCCGTCACGGTCCTCCCGGCGTTCCTCCGGCCCGCCGCGTGGGCGCTCCCCACCACCCACGCGTTTGAAGGCATGCGCGCCGTCTTGAGCGGGAGCGCCGTCCCGTGGCACCTGGCCGGGTGGGCGCTCGCGGAGAACGTCGTGCTCCTAGCGCTGAGCGGCGTGATCTTCGCCCGGGTGATGTATATCGCGCGAGACCGAGGTCTGCTGCTGCGTTTGGAAGGCTAGGCGGCATGAGCCAGCCTCCCGCGGAAACATCCGCATCGCGGATCCTGGCCGGGACCTCGGGGTTCGCGTTTGCGGAGTGGAAGGGCGGGTTCTATCCGCCGGACCTCAAGCAGGACCGGATGCTCGGCTTCTACGCCGGGCATCTCCCGACGGTGGAGATTAATGTGTCCTTCTACCGTATGCCCACGAGCAAGATGCTCGAAGACTGGAAGGCGCAGACGCCGCCGCACTTCCGGTTCGCCATCAAAGCGCACCGGCGCATCACGCACATCAAGCGGCTGCGGGACGTGGACGAGGAGGTGCGGTGGCTGCACGAGCGCGTGACCGAGCTCGGCGAGCGCCTCGGTCCGGTGCTGTTTCAGCTGCCCCCCTCGCTTCGCCAGGACCTGGCGCTGCTTGAGAGCTTCCTCGCGACCCTCCGGCCCATGCCGTACGTGGCGGTCGAGTTCCGGCACGCCTCCTGGCACCAGGACGCGACCTACGATCTACTGCGCCGTCACCGTGTCGCCCTCTGCATCGCGGAGGACGAGCAGTCCTGCGAGCCCCTCGTGCACACCGCCTCTTTTGGATACTATCGCCTGCACCGGCTCCGGTACACAACCGCGCAGCTGGAGGAGTGGGCCGGCCACCTCAGGGCTGCGCCGTCCCTCTCGCCGGTGTTTTGCTACTTCACCCACGAGACCGGCCCTGAGGCGGTGACCTACGCGCGCGCGCTCACCGATCTGGTCCGCGCCGCCCCGTAGGCCTCGCCGGCCGAAGTCCCCGAGATCCCGAACCCGCGCCCCCCGTAATCCGCGACCACGCAGCCCCGCCGGTTTTGGTACGATCACCGTGTGGGTCTGGAGGACTATCGGCGGAAGCGGCGCTTTACAGACACCCCGGAGCCTCAGGGCGCGCCCGGCGCTCAGAGCGCGCATCCTCGCTTTGTGGTACAGGAGCACCACGCCCGAAACATCCACTGGGATCTCCGGCTGGAAATGGAAGGCGTCCTGCGTTCGTGGGCGATCCCCAAA
>DATHLI010000516.1:0-3638 GCA_035488355.1 bacterium
ACCGTCGCATTCCGGGCGAGCAGCAGCAGCGCCGCCGGCCTGCCAACGATGGTGCTCCGCCCGACGATGACGGCCTCGGCGCCCTCCACAGACGCTCCGGCGTGATCGATCAGGACCAGGATCCCGAGGGGGGTGGCGGGGATCAACCGGGGGCGCCCGAGCGCGAGCCGCCCGGCGTTGGCGGGGCTCAGCCCGTCCACGTCCTTGTCCGGATCGATCCGCTCGAAGACCGCCTGCGGGTCGATCTGCGAGGGCAGCGGCAATTGCGGGAGGATCCCGTGGACATCGTCGCGGCGGTTGAGATCGTCGATGAGGGCGAGGTAATCGCCCGCGGTCGTGTCGCCGGCCAGGTGGAACGTCTCCGAGCGGATTCCCACCTTGCCCGCCGCCCGCGCCTTGCTCTCGACGTACATCTTCGATGCGGGATCGGTCCCCACGAGCACCGCCGCGAGGCAGGGCGCCACCTGATGGCGGGCCGTGAACGCCGCGACCTGCCCGGCGAGTTCCAGGGATCGCGCCTGCGCAAGGGCCCTGCCGTCGAGGATCTTCGCCGTCACGTTGTGGCTCCGGTTCAAGATCGAGCGGGTCGGATGGCTGGGCTCAACTCGGCGAGGGACACGGTGGGAAAGATGGAGCGGGAGATGGGAATCGAACCCACATCGCCAGCTTGGAAGGCTGGCACTCTACCATTGAGCTACTCCCGCCCGGCGGGCGCATGGTTGGCCACTACTATACCAGGATGCGAGGCGTTTTCCCACACCGGGGAGAACAGCAAGACCCCCGCGGACTGACCCGCGGAGGGCCTTCTTCGTGCGGCGTTTGCCCGGCCGAACCTACGCCATCGTCACCTCGACTTACTCGCCCTGGCGGACGCGCTGATCGGCGTGGAGAAAATGACGGCTCACGGTCACGACGGCGCCTGCGCTGTGCAGGTACGCGAGCAGCGCATCCCGGACCTCGCGCTCCGCCGGCAGCTGGCGAAGGTGCACGCGCCGGACCCGCCCGGCGGCGACATCGCGGACCAGGAACGCCCACCCGGAAAGGCCCCGCTGCGTGAGCAGCGTGACCAGCTCGTCGACGGTGCGGGTGGGGCCCTCCGGGTGGGCGGGGGCCGTGTGATTTCCGCCGTCGGGGACTGAGTCCTTCGCGTGTTCGTGCACCTGTGCCTGCTCCCGGCTCTCGCCCGATCCGTCGAGGAGGGGGTTCCACCGGCCCCGTTCGGCCGCGGCAAATTTCAGGTAATCGTCCGGGCAGACATACATGCGGGATGGACCCGCCACCTTCCAGGATTCTTGCAGCTCAACAAAGTACCATCCCGGATCGTTCTGCCGCCGGACTTTCGGGCACTTGAAACACCGCGCCCCGTTGTGCTGACCTTGTACGACTGAGACGTCCAGGAAGACCCCCACCCCGTGCGCCAGCCGCCATACGCGGGGCCCACGCCCAAAGTAGACGGAAGCGACCACACGGGCTCCGTCTGCCCGGTAGATGCCCCAAATGCGGATAGGATAGACCGAACCGGGTGCGGCGCGGGAGACTGGGCGCCGTGCACGGCATGCGGAGCGAAGCTCGAAGAGACGACGCGCGAGAACGCTTGTGGTGGGGAGGAGAGGATTCGAACCTCTGAAGGCATTCCGCCAGCTGATCTACAGTCAGCCCCCTTTGGCCGCTTGGGTACCTCCCCAGTCCTCTGTGAGTTTAGAAGCGCGACCGCCCCCTGTCAACGAACCGGGGCAGGCGGGTGATGGGCCGGGCCGCCGCCGGGCCCATGTGGTCCGGGCGCATTCTGCGCGGCCTAGGTGACCCGCATCACCACCTCCCGTGCCAGCAGGTGGAGCGCGTCCAGGTCTTCCTGATCGAAGAACTGCAGCATGTACCGCTCCATCCCCTCCGCGTTGAGGTCGCGGATCTGCCCGACGATCTCCTCGGGCGAGCCGACCAGCCACCCCTCCTTCCGGAGGGCCGCGGGGAGGGCGGCGGCCGGCGTGGACCGCCACCGCGGGAGGACCTCCTGGATCTTGCGGGCGCGCCGCTCCAACGCCGCGCCGTTCTCTCCGATCAGGAACGCGCCCATCCACGACCGGCGGATGGTCTTCGGGTCGCGACCGATCTTTCCGCATGCGGCCACCAGGATCTCCGTCTTCGCGCGGACATCGGCCGGGGGCCGGCTGCCGCCGCAGTTCCATTCGTCCGCGTGTTTCGCCACCACCTCCAGCACGCGCGGCCCTTTGCCGCCGATGATCACGGGGATCCGCGGGCGCTGAACGGGCTTCGGCCATCCGACGGCCCCGTCGAGTCGATAGTACCGTCCGGCAAATTGGGCGGGGCCATCCTGCCAGAGCGCTCGGATGACGCGGACCGCCTCGTCCAGCCGCCGGATCCGCTCGCCCACAGGCGGGTAGGAGATCCCGAACGCCTGGTGCTCGCGATCGTGCCAGCCCGCTCCGACGCCGAGCTCCAGGCGGCCTCCGGACAGTTCATCCACGGCCGCCGCCTGACGCGCGAGCAGCGACGGATGGTGAAAGGTGATCGGGCACACCAGCGGTCCGAAGCGAATCCGGCGGGTCAGCATCGCCAGGACGGCCAACGATGCCCAGGTGTCGAGGCCAGGCCGGTCCGGCACGTCGAAGAGCGAGAACAGATGGTCCGACCGCCAGAGCGACTCGAATCCCAGGGTGTCGACCACCTCGGCAACGCGCCGCCACCGGGCCCAAGTCAGCCCCTCCTGCCCTTCGATCATAATCCCGATGCGGATCACGCCATCCCCCTCTCCTCACGCCGCGATGCCGGACGCGCCCGGCCGCCGCGCCCGAGCGCGCTGCTCCCCTATCCCCGGCTGTAGGGCAGAAAGAACCGGCCGGCGCTCGAGCCGCCGTCCACATCCAGCACCGTTCCGGTGATGTACCCGGCGCGCGGCGAAGCCAGGAACAGCACCGCGTCGGCGATCTCCGACGGCTGGCCCATCCGCCCCCAGGGGATCGTCGTCATCAGCGTCTCCCGGTAGCCCGGGTTCACGTCGGCCCGGCGCCCCACATCGATCAGGCCCGGCGAGACGACGTTGACATGGATCCGGTGCTCGGCGAGTTCCTGCGCGAGCACCTTGCTGAACATGACGACCGCCGCTTTGGACGCGCAGTAATGCGAGGCGCCCCGGCGCGCCGACTTGTAGGCGCCCGAGGCGATGTTCACGATCTGTCCGCCCTGGCCCCGGGCGATCATGCGTCGGGCCACGGCGCGGGACATCAGGAAGGTCCCTTTCAGGTTGGTGTCCATCACATCGTCCCACTGGTCCTCGGGCATCTCGACGACCGGACAGTTGGGGTACACGGCCGCGTCATTGACCAGGACGTCCACGTGGCCGAGGCGCCGGGTCGCGTCCTCGACGATCCGTTCGACCCCGTCGGCCGTGCGGACGTCCCCGGGCACGGCCACGGCCCGCCCCGGGCCGCCGTCGAGGACCCGGACGGTCTCCTCCGCCCGGTCTCGGTGGAGATCGACCACGGCGACCACGGCGCCCTCCCGCGTGAAGGCCGCGGCGATCCCCCGGCCGATCCCGCTGCCGGCGCCGGTGACGAGGACGCCCTTCCCGGAAAACTCCCGATCGCTCATGTCGCACCTCCGATGGTCTGCGCCTGCGA
>DATHLI010000517.1:0-5310 GCA_035488355.1 bacterium
GAAGGCCCGCTGGACGCTCCCGGAAGCCCGCCGCCTCTGCGATCGCGCGCTCAGGATCCTGCATTCGGCGGGACTGGATGCCGACGTCCCCCTCCTCCTCGAACTCCTCACGGACCGGTGCGAAGTCGTCAAGTGGCTCGACGTGCCCGACGTCGTCCTCGAGGACACCCAGAGAGTGGTCGACATGGCCGCGCCGGCGGGCCGCGAGGATCTGCTGGCGCGGGCCTGGCTGAACCGGGCGTTCGCCGCGAACGATCGCGGACGGCTGCACGAGTCCGAAGACGCGCTGCAGCGGGCTGAGACGCTGTTTCGCTCCCTCGGCGACCGGCAGGGCGAGGCCGAGACACTGGAGATGCTCGGCTTCACCACCGAGGACCTGCGCGGCAAGCTGACCTCCGCCGGTGAGGCGTACCGGCGGGCGCTCCAGCGCTACGGGGAAATCGGCAACGCGCAGGGCGTCGCCCGGACGAGCGTGCGGCTCGGCCGCTGCCTGGTCAACGCGGGAGAGATCCATCGCGCCGAACAGCTGCTGACCGGCGCCCTGCAGCTCGCCAGGCAGTCCCACGAGCGCATCAGCGAGGCCGGGGCCGTGGTGGGCTTGGCCATCGTCGCGCACCTGACCGGCAAGTCGCCTGCGGCGCTGGACCGGTACCGGGAGGCGATCGCAATCTACCTTGAACTCGGGGACCTGATGGGCGCGGCAAGCGCGCACCGTCATCTGGGGATGCACCACCTCCGCATGGGAGCGATCGACGACGCCGAGGAGGCGTTCCAACGGGCCCGGGCGCTCCGGGCGGAGTACGGCGCCCGATCGGAGTCCGGCGTGATCCTCCGCGGACTGGCGGAGGCTTCGCTGGCGAGGGGCGATCTGCTCCAAGCGGCCGAGTACGCCGAGGAGGCGATGCGGGCGGTCTCCGACTTCGACCAGCTGGCCAAAGCCACCCACGGCGTCACGCTGGCCCGGGTGCGCGCATCACAGGGTCGTGAGGCGGAAGCGGAGCGGCTCTTCGAGGCGGGCCTGAGGTTGCTCGAACCTTCAGAGTATGTGGTCGACCTTGCGCTGGCGCTCCTCAAGTACGGCGAGGCCCTGACCGTGCTCAACCGGCGGGATCGCGCCTCGCCCGTGCTCCGGCGCGCGCGGGAACTCTTCGCCGGGATGGGCTGCGCGTTCTTTGCGCGCGAGGTCGACGCCCGTATCACACCGCCCGTCCACAGCGCCGGGTCCTAGCGCACGCCGGACGTCCCGCCCAGCCTGCGCCCTAGGCACCCCCTCTGCTTTCGCGTCGCACACCTGCTCGTCATGGCGAAGTGGGGCGGTGGATGGCCACAGGCCTTCCCCTAATGAAAGTTCCATCTTTACTCGGTTAAGACTTACAGGTTTATTCGCCAATTCTCTCAGGTAATTACCGGATCCCGCCATGAGCCGAGCGGGGCGATACTCCAGGTACTTCGAACAAGAGCGAACAGAGGGGGGTCGTGGGGTGCCGACGGTGTGGTTCTTGATCGCCGCTCTCCTCGCAGTCGTACTGGGCGTGCCGGCGGTGACGGCTCAAGCGCCCGGCTTCTCGTTCAGCCCCAACCAAAGGCTGATCGAACCCGCGAACCCGCTGAATTCTCTGCTCCTCTCCACCAACGCCGACACCGAACCGGGGATCAAGATCGACAGCGCCAATAACGTCTATGTCGGCGCCATTCACGGCGTCCCGGGCGGCACCGTCATGTGGAAGGCCCCGTCCGGGAGCTGCACCACCTCCGGCTGCACCTTCCAGTTCCTCGGAGAAGTCGACGCCGCGCAGAACCCGACGGGGCTTGCGCCGGGCGGCGGCGATGAAGATCATGCCATCGGCTCATCCGGGCCGGGACGGCCCGGCGCGCTGGTCGTGGCCAGTCTCTGGCTGGGAGATATCACCGTGGTGGGCTCCACCGACGGCGGCCAGACGTTCTTCACCAACCCGGTCGCGTCTCCGATCCCGGCCGATGACCGGCAGTGGGTGGTGGCCGACGGTCCCAGCACCTTCTATATGACCTTTCACGATGTGGCGACCTCCAACATTGACGTGCTTCGATCGCAGGACGGGGGGATGACCTGGCTTCCCGTTGGAACCGCCATCGACTCCGCGACGGCCCCGGCCGCCTTGGGGGTGCCGCCCAGCGCCACGGGAAACATCGCCGGCGAGATCCAGCTCGATCCGATCCACCACATCTTCTACCAGGTGTTTGCGGCTCCGTCGGACGCCCTGCAGAACCAGACCGGCGCGCCCCCAAACGCCGTCTACATGGGCGTGTCGATGGACGCGGGGCAGACCTGGACCGACCACCGGGTCTTCGCGGGATCCCCGACGGCATCGTTCGCCAACATTTTCCCGGCCGCGGCCGTGGATGCCGCCGGGAACGTGTACACCACCTGGTCTGACGGGCGGAACGTGTTCTTGAGCGCCTCCACCGATCACGGCAGCACGTGGAGCGCTCCCCACCAGGTGAGCCGGGATTCGGCCCAGCTGCAGACCAGCATTTTCCCATGGATCGCGGCTGGGCAGAATGGCGCCGTCGACCTCGTCTGGTATGGGACGAGTGCCTCCTCCGCGGACGCCAGTTCCGCACAGTGGAACGTGTTCTTCGCCCAGTCTCTGAATGCCAGCTCCCCGAGCCCGACCTTTGCGCAGGCCGTGGCGAGCGATCACATCATCCACACGGGGCCGATCTGCGAGAGCGGCACCGGATGCACAGGCAACCGTGATCTGGCGGACCTGTTCATGGTCGCCGTCGACTCGCGCGGGCTGGCCTATATCGCCTACGCGGACGATCACCAGACCGACAGTTCCGGCAACCCGCTGACCCAGACGTATTTCACGGTCCAGACCGGAGGCTCGGGCGTCGGCGCCCCACCTGCGACAGCTTCGGTGCCCCAGACGGGCGGCTCGATCATCGCCCCACCCGGGATACCCTTGTTGCCCATCACCCCACCCGCGATCCCCCCGATCCCCCCGTTTTGATGCAGGCAGGGGCGCGAGGGCGCCGGGCAGGTGGCGGGTCCGCGGGGGCTCCGGGCGACGGGGCAAGCGCAGTAAGATCTGGAGCCCTCGACCGGATTCGAACCGGTAACCCCCTCATTACAAGTGAGGAGCTCTACCGAGTTGAGCTACGAGGGCGCCTTGTGCAACTCGTAGTCTAACAGCGGCGTACGCGGCTTGCAAGGATGGCGCTGGCTGCCAGGCTGCCGCGCCCTCAGCTCATATGCAGGCCGCCGTTGATGTCGATCGTGGCCCCGGTGATGTAGCCGGACTCCGGGCCGGCCAGGAAGACCACCACGGAGGCGACGTCCTCCGCGGTGCCCAGGCGCCGCAGGGGAATGCGGGCGATGAACTCCCTGCGGACGTCCTCCGACCAGTGGCGGGTCATCTCCGTCATGATCGGGCCGGGCGCCACCGCGTTGACGCGGATCCCCTTGGGCCCGTACTGCCGGGCCAGCGTCCGCGTCAGCCCGATCACTCCCGCCTTGCTCGTGGCGTAGTCGGGCGCGGTCACGATCCCGCCCACCCGGGCCGCCAGGGACGAGAGGCTCACGATCGCCCCGCCGCCCTGGCGGACCATCCACGGCAGGACCGCCTGGCTCACGAAGAACACCGCCTTGAGATTGACCGACATGAGGCGGTCCCACTGGTCCTCGGTGAGCGCCTCGCTGGGGACCTCGCTGATGATGCCGGCGTTGTTCACTAAAATATCGAGCCGGCCGAAGGCGCGGCCGGCCTCCTCAACGACCCGCGCGATCTCAGGCGTGCGCGAGAGATCGGCGGCGACGAACGCGGCCTTACCCCCTCCCGCGGCAATCGCCCGCGCGGCGGCCTCTCCTTCCCGGTCGAGCCGGTCGGTGAGCACCACGGCGGCGCCGGCCCGGCTGAGCCCGGTCGCGCAGGCCAGGCCGATCCCGCGGGCCCCCCCGGTCACGAGCGCCACCCGGCCGGCAAGCGTCTGCCCTGGCATGAATCCCTCGCCCTCCCTGAGCCTCAGGCGGCGTGTTTCGCGCCGTGGGGGACGGGTCCTGCCGATGGCCCTGCGCGGCGGAGCAAACTGGTATAATGCTTATTGAGATGTCCACCACCGTCGTCCCCGACACCCGGCACCAGGTCCCTGCCCCCGGCGTGGGCATGCGGGATCAGTACGGACGCGAGATCCGGGACCTGCGGGTCTCGCTCACCGACCGCTGCAACCTCCGCTGCGTCTACTGCATGCCCGAGGCGATGGAGTTCAAGCCCCGCGACGAGATCCTGACGGACGACGAGCTGCTGCTGGTCATCCGGGCGGCCGCGGAGCTCGGGGTCAGGAAGATCCGCCTCACGGGCGGGGAGCCAACGGTCCGGGCCAACATCGTGGAGCTGACCGGGCGGATCGCCACAGTGCCCGGGATCCAGGATCTGGCCATGACGACCAATGGGATCCGGCTCGCCGACCTGGCCGCGCCGCTTGCGGACGCCGGGCTGCGCCGCATCAACGTCAGCCTGGACAGCCTCGACTCCGCGAAGTTCCGGGCGATCACCCGCTGGGGAGATCTGGGGGACGTGCTCGCCGGGCTGGACGCCGCCGAGGCGGCGGGGCTGCGCCCGATCAAGGTCAACGCCGTCGTCGTCCGAGGTTTCAACGAGGACGATGTCGCCGGGCTCGCCCGGCTCACCCTGGCGCACGACTGGGGCGTGCGGTTCATCGAGATGATGCCGTTCGGCAGCGTGGCCGGGTTCCAGACGAACGCGTACGTGCCGAGCCGGGAAACGATGGATCGGATCGAAGCCGCCCTGGGTCCCCTGCACCCCATCGATGTCACCGGATACGATCCGGCGCGGACCTACCGCCTGGAGGGCGCCCGCGGCACGCTCGGGTTCATCAGTTCGGTGAGCCAGCCGTTCTGCGCCCAGTGCGGGCGGCTCCGGCTGACGGCCGAGGGGCGGCTCCGGCCGTGCCTGCTCCGGGACGACGAAACCGACCTCCGCGCGCCGCTGCGCAGCGGCGCGACCTACGAGGAAATCCGGGAGCGATTCCGGGCGGCGGCGTACCGAAAGCCGTGGGGCCACGGGCTGGCCCGGGGCGTCATTCCGCAGCGCCGGATCATGTCACAGATCGGCGGATAGCAGTCCCCGCACGGCGACACCGACGGCCAAACCGAAACGCCACCCGGTGACCGGGTGGCGTCTGAAACGCGCGCTGCCTCTGCGTTGGGGGGCGCTTACTCTTCCTCGCCCTCGAGGTTCCGCTCGAGCTTGCGCTTGACGCGCTGCAGGGCGTTGTCGATGGACTTGACGTGGCGGTGGAGCTCGGTCG
>DATHLI010000518.1:0-5401 GCA_035488355.1 bacterium
ACCATCGCGCCGGTGGCCGGGCCGTAGATCACCCCCACGAGCAGAGCCACCGCATCGCTGGGGTCGTAGGTGAGGAACGGCGCCTGGGGGAGCAGAGGGATCCTGATGGCCGCCATCATGAGGAACGCGGCGGCGGCGCACATCCCGGAGACCACCACCCGCTGAGCCCGCCCCGCCTGCCCCCTCCTCGCGGTCACCGGCGCTCCCGCACGACCGTCATGCGCTGCCTTCCGGGCCTCAGTACCCGGCGGCGAGGCCATCGCCGCGAGGGTCCGCGCCCCCGTGGCGCATTCCGTTCCGCGGATCGATCCAGATGGCCTGCGCGTGTCCCATACGGTCGTCCCAGCCGCCGACGATCCGCACGTCGTGCCCCCGCCGCGCGAGCTCCTCGGCCACAGCATCCGGCACCCGAGCTTCGAGCGACAGCTTCGTGGTCGGAACCCCCCAGTGACGTCCGTAGAGCCAGCGCGGCGCGGCGATCGCGGCCTGCACGTCCATCCCCAGGTCGAGGACCCGGGTCAGCACGGCGGCCTGCGTCTGGGGCTGCCCCTCCCCTCCCATCGCGCCGTAGATCAGTTCCGGGCGGCCATCGCGCAGGGCCATCGCGGGGTTGAGCGTGTGGAACGGGCGCTTCCCGGGCGCCAGCGCGTTGCGGTGGGCGGGATCGAGGGAGAACGCCGCCCCCCGGTTCTGCAGCAGGATCCCCGTTCCCTCGGCGACAACCGCCGAGCCAAAGTCGAACGCAATGCTCTGGATCAGCGAGACCGCGTTGCCCGCGGCGTCGACCGTCCCGAGCCAGATCGTATCGCGGCCCACTGCCCCGATCGTCCGCGGCTGCGCCCGCGCCAGGTCGATCGCGGCCGCCTGCGCCCGCCCGCGGCTCTCCGAAAGCAATTCCTCGACGGGGACAGGATGGACGTCGGGATCCGCGATCCAGGCGTCGCGGTCGACGAACGCCTGCTTGGCCGCCTCCACCATGACGTGGTAGTAATCCGGAGACTGATCGCCCCAGCGCGCGATCGGATAGTGGGCGAGGATGTTCAACATCTGGAGCGACGTCAACCCCTGGGTCGGGGGAGGCGTATTGCACACCGTCCAGTCTCGGTACCGCACGCTGATGGGATCGGTCCAGCGACTGCGGTGGCCGGCGAAGTCAGCCTCGGCGAGCAGGCCGCCGCGGGCCTCGAGGTACGCGCATACCTGGGCGGCGATAGGACCGCGGTAGAACGCGTCCCGCCCGTCCCGCGCGATCGCGGCGAGGGTGCGGCCGAGGCCGGGCATGACGAACCGCGCTCCCGCCGGGTAGGCCGACCCGTCGGGGCGGAGAAAGGTTCGGCGGAACCCTTCCAGGGTCTCCAGGTGACCGAACGGCCCGGAGTCGGGCCCGATGCCGGCACGCGTCCAGGCCTCCTGGCCCGGGGTCACAGGACATCCCGATTCGGCGTAGTGCACCGCGTCGGCGAGCAGCGCCTCGAACGGCTTCCCGCCATCGAGGGACCGCCGCGAATACTCATAGGCCTCCCACCAGCCGTCGACCGCCCCCGGAACGGTGTTCGCCGCCAGGGGGCCCCGGCGCGGTATCTCGCCCGAATGCCCGGCCGCCCGGTAGGCCTCGATGGTGCAGCGCGCCCCCGCCGCCCCGCACGCCATCAACGCCCGCACGCGCCGCGCGCCCGCGTCGTAGATCAGCCAGAAGTTGTCCCCGCCGATCGCATTCATATGCGGGTAGACGACCGCGATCGTCGCCGCGGCGGCGATCGCGGCCTCAACCGCGTTTCCGCCTTCCCGGAGGATCCTGAGACCTGAGGTCGTGGCCAGCCCGTGCGGGGCCGTGACGAGGCCCCTCGGCGCGATCACGCTTCGTCGATTATGCACACGGTTGGGGTTCGCCGGACGGCTTTCCGCTTTCCTGCGGCGGACATCTTGGCTCACGTACGCCCGACTCACGCCGCGGGCACGTCCCATCCCCCACTAGAGACAGGCCGCGGCAGGGCCCTGGCGTCCCTGCGAGAACCATCTCTACGCAATGACACTCCCTGAGGCCGGGGTCTTGAAAATCCCCGAGGTGCTCACCGCACGGCGCACCGTGCGGTTCTACAAGCCCGACCCGGTGCCGGCCGGCGTCCTCCGAACCCTGCTCGAGGCCGCGACCGAGGCGCCGTCGGCCCACAATGCTCAGCCGACCCGGTTCGTCGCCATCACCTCCCCCGAGGTTAAGCGCAGGTTGGCCGAGCGCATGGCGCGGCGCTGGCGCCGCGACCTGGAGCGCAGCGGGACCTCCGAAGCGGCAATCCGGGTGGAACTGAGGTTCTCGCTCAAGCGGTTCGGCGAGGCTCCGGCGCTGATCCTCGTCGGGTACACCATGGAGGGGATGGATGTCTACCCCGATCGCGCCCGAAGGACGGCGGAGCACGTCATGGCGGTGCAGAGCGCGGCCGCCGCGGTGCAGAACCTCTTGCTCGCGGCCGCCGCAAGCGGCCTGGGCGCGTGTTGGTGCTGTGCCCCCTTATTCTGCCCTGGGATTGTCCGGCGGGCCTTGGGGCTGCCTCGAGCCTTCACCCCTCAGGCGCTCCTGACGGTCGGATACCCCGCGCACACCCCGCCGGTCCCGCCGCGCAAGCCCCTGGACTCGATCGTGACCTTCCTGTAACCGGTGCGGCGTGATCACGGTCCTCTGCGGAGGCGTGGGCGGAGTCAAGCTGGTGGACGGTCTCGCCGCCGTGCTGGCCGACCCCTCAACCCTCACCGTCATCGTCAACACAGCCGACGATTGGGAGCATCTGGGCCTCCACATCTCCCCGGATGTGGATACGGTCCTGTACACGCTGGCCGGCCTGGCCAGCGACGACCGGGGCTGGGGGATCGACGGGGACACGTGGACGGCTCTCGAGATGCTCAAACGCTACAGGCTGCCGACCTGGTTCCGGCTGGGGGACCGCGACCTGGCCACGCACCTCGCTCGAACACAGTGGCTCCGGGAGGGGCGGCGGCCGACCGAGGTCACCGCCGCCCTGGCGTCGGCGCTGGGGGTGGTCCCGAGGGTGCTGCCGATGAGCGACGCCCCCGTCGCAACCTTCGTGAGCACCCCGGCGGGGCGCCTGCCGTTTCAGGAGTACTTTGTGAGGCGAGGGGCGAGGGACCAGGTCACCGGCGTCGAGTTCGAGGGCATCGAACACGCTCGTCCGTCGCTCGAGGTGCTTGATGCCATCCGCTCGTCAGCCATGATCATCATCTCCCCGAGCAACCCGGTGGTCAGCATCGGCCCGATCCTGGCGCTGCAAGGCATGGGGGTCGCGCTGAGCGCGAGTTCCGCGCTGCGGATGGCGGTGACGCCTCTGATCGGCGGAACCGCCGTGAAAGGTCCAACGGTGGAGATGCTGCGGGGGCTCGGGATGCCGGCCGACTCCGCAGCGGTCGCCGCCCAGTACGGACGGTTCATCGATGTGTTCGTCCTGGATATCCGCGACCGGGCGCTCCGGGACACCGTGGCGGCCGCCGGGTCGCCTGCGCAGCCGCTGTCGGTCGAGTGCGCCGACACCTTGATGACCGACCCCGCCGGGCGGCGGCGGCTGGCTCGGGCGCTGATCGACATCGCAGCCAGGCACGGCATCGAGGTGGCCGCGAAAACAGCGTGAGGGTCCGCGCCATTGTCCCCCAGAAGCCGCTTCCGGACGCCAAGAGCCGGCTGGCAGGCGTGCTGTCCGCTCCCGCGAGAGCAGCGCTGAGTCTGTCGCTCGTGCGAACTGTGTGCGCCACCCTGAGGGCGGTGCCGGGCGTCGAGGACACCATCATCATGACGCCCGATCCCAAGGTCCAGGCGCGGGCGGCCGCGTGGGGAGTGCGGGCCATCCTCGACCCCCACCCGGAACTGAATGCCGCCCTGGCCGAGACATTTCTGCGCCTCGCCGGCAGGTCGCACGGCATCCTCGTCGTGGCGGCCGATCTGCCGTTCCTTCGCCCCGCGGACATCATCGCGCTGCTCGCCGCGGGGAGGGCGCGCTCGCTCGCGCTCGCGCCGTCGAAGGATGGGGGCACGAACGCCATGCTGGTACCCCCGGGCGTCACCTTCCGGCCGGCCTACGGGATCGGGAGCCTGGCGGCCCACCGGCGCCGCAGCCGGGCGCTAGGCCTCGAGACCATCGAAGTATGGCGGCCGGGTCTCGCCTTTGATGTGGATACAGAAGCGGACCTCCTCACCGTCCGAATGGGTGGGTGAACGCGCACAATCCGAGCCGTCGAGTAAGCAGAAGTTTAGTAGGCCGGGGGCGCGTAGACGTTGATGGTCACCAGCGGCTCGCTTCCCCCGTTGCTGATCTCGTGCCGTTCGCCGGCCTCGACGAGGAGCAGCGCCCCGGGCTCAAGCTCGATCGTCTGCCCTTCCACGATCGCGATGCCGGTTCCGGACACCACATACAGCCACTGATCCGAGTGCGGGTGGACGTTATCGTCGCCGCCGGTGGCCTGCCCGGGCCGCAGGACCATCGTCGCCGCCTGAGAGCGCCCCGTCCCCGCCACGACTTGGAAGAACGACCGGACGCCCCGGGTCCGCGCGCGCTTCACCGCGGCCGGCTATACCTCCATCAGCAGCCGGGTGAACCAGGCAAGCCGCGGCGCAATCGTAGATACTCTCACATGCTCGTGGTCTGCGTGCCCGCCGTCCCCGACCGCTCCCAGACCGTCCAGGGTCGGCACACCGAGCGCGGCCGTGAAGTTGCCGTCGCTGCCGCCGCCGGTCCCGCCGGCCGGCAGGTCGAACCCTTCCTCCGCCGCCAGACGCCTCGCCTTCTCATACAGACGGCGGGACGCCGGCGTCTCCTCCATCGGCGGGCGGTTGAGCCCGCCCTGGGCGCGGACCGTGGCGCCGTCCACGAAGGTCGGCCGGCTCAAGATCCGCTCGTCGGCCCGTCGGGCCTCTTCCGCCGTCCGAACCCGGAGGTCGATCTCCGCCTCGGCGTGCGCCGCCACGACGTTCGACCGGGTGCCGCCGCGCACGACGCCGACGTTCACCGTGGTGCCTTTCGCGGCGTCGTTGAGCCGGTGGAGATCGATGATCTGGTGCGCCATCTCGAGCACCGCGCTGCGCCCCTGTTCCGGGTCGGCCCCGGCATGGCTCGCCACGCCTTCCACCTCGAGGCGATACATCCCCACGCCCTTCCGCCAGAGTTTCACCGCCCCCGCCGCTCCCACGGACGGCTCGAGGACGAAGACGCACTCGGATTCGCGGGCGAGGCGCTCGATGATCGGGCGGGAGGTGGGACTACCCACCTCTTCATCGGAGTTGCCGAAGAACACGAAGCTCCGGTCGCGCAGCGCCCCCGCGTCCACCACGAGGCGCAGGCCCCACGCGGCCTGGAGATCGCCGTACTTCATGTCGAAGCTGCCGGGCCCGGTGAAGCGGTCC
>DATHLI010000519.1:0-3655 GCA_035488355.1 bacterium
CGGGCCACAGGGAGCTCTTCCGCGCCCAGGCGACGATGTGGTCGACCGTGGTGGTGAGGATGTTCCGTTCGAGGTCCCGGTCGGAGGCGATCACTCCCATTCCAGGGCCCTCCGCTTCAAGAGGTACAGATAGCCGGTCCCAAGGACGGCGAGGAAGGTGAACATCTCGAGGAGGCCGGGGATCCCGAGCTCGCGCACGAGCACGGCCCACGGGTAGACGAAGACGATCTCGATATCGAAGAGGATGAACAGCATCGCGACGAGGTAATACCGGATCGGGACGCGCTCCTGCGCGCCGCCGATCGGCCACACCCCCGACTCATAGGGCAGGGACTTTTCCAGCGTGGGCCGGCGGCCGCCCGCCAGCCGGTGCATCCCGAGCAGCGCCACCGCGAACAGAATGGCGAGCGTCAGGTGGACCAGCACTGGGACGTACGCGGATATCATCCAGGCCCCTTGGAGCCGGCGGGACGCGCAGCCCTGCTGGGCGCCCACGCGGCACTGTTCGAGTCACCAATTTCCCATGATTGCAGAGTTGGGAGACCGTGTCAACGACATGCACGCTCCGGCCCTGCGCGATGCGGACGCAGAAAACCAGCGTTGGGGCCGCACCCTGGAAACAGTAGATTTGTATTAAGATGGACGATACGGGGAGGTGCGGCGATGCAAACCTGTTCAAAGTGCGGCAAAGAGTTCAAGCCCGGAGCGGCCGGGTGGATGGCACGGCTGGAGGGGCAGGCCGCGGGGTTCCTCCCCGGATCGCCCCTTCGGAAGGTGCTGATCTGCCCCGAGGACTTCGCCAAGCTGGGGCCCGTGCAGAAGGCGTCGTGGCACGAGTACATCGATCCTCCGAAGAGCGGGCCCACCCGGGAGAAGCGTCCCGGGCGCCTCGGGGAGGCCCAGGAGGCGGAATGACCTCAAACCGTGGGAAGACTCCTCAGGCCGCCTGCTGGAGCCGGATCACGACGTCGCGGAGCGCGTCGAGCGCATAGGCTACGTCCGTGTCGGTCGTCCAGCGGCCGAGGGTGAGCCGCACTGCCGCGGCGGCGAGCCGGGCCGGAAGCCCGAGCGCAACAATGACGTGGGACGGCTCGATGCTGCCCGAGGTGCAGGCCGAGCCCGAACTGGCTGCGACCCCGTGCAGGTCGAGCCCCATGACGAGCGACTGGCTGTCGGTACCGTCAAACGAGAGGTTGACGTTGTTGGGCAGGCGCCGGACCGGATCTCCGTTGAGGTGCGCCCCCGGCAGCTCAAGCGCCTCGCGGATGAGGCGGTCGCGCATGGCGGTGAGGCGGGCGCGTTCCGCGTCCATCTCCTGCGCGGCGATCCGCAGGGCCGCCGCAAACCCCGCGATCCCCGGGACGTTCTCCGTCCCGCCGCGTCGGCCCCGTTCGTGGCTGCCGCCGTGCTGCACGGGGGCCAGCGGCGTCCCGGCGCGGACGTAGAGCGCTCCGACCCCCTTCGGCCCGTAGCGCTTGTGCGCGGACATCGAGAGCAGGTCGACGTTCAACTCGTCGACGTTGACCGGGGCCGCCCCCACCAGCTGGGTCGCGTCCGTGTGGAACGGGATCTTCCGCGCGCGGGTCAGCTTCCCGATCTCGGCGATCGGCTGGAGCGTCCCAATCTCGTTGTTCGCCGCCATCACCGAGACGAGGACGGTGTCCGCCCGCACGGCACCGCGCACATCGTCGGGATCGACGATCCCCTGCTTGTCCACGGGGAGGGCGGTCACGGTGAACCCCCGGCCTTCGAGGAAGTGGCACGTCTCGAGAATCGCGTGATGTTCGATCGCCGTCGTGACGACGTGCCGGCCGCGCGCCTCGCTCGCCAGCGCGACGCCGAGCACCGCCAGGTTGTCGGACTCCGTGGCGCCGCTGGTGAACACGATCTCGCTCGCCCGCGCGCCGACCGTCTCGGCCACCTGCGCACGTGCTTGGTCCACCGCGCTGCGGGCCTCCTGCCCGAAGACGTGGACGCTGCTCGCGTTGCCCGCCAGTTCCGTAAAGAACGGCAGCATCGCCTGGAGAACGCGGGGGTCCACAGGGGTCGTTGCCGCGTAGTCCAGGTAGACTCTCATCGGGCGCGCTCCCTCACCGCATCCCGCGCGGCTTGGGCCTCGCGATCACCCAGTCGCGGCGGGCCGGCCCGGCGCTCTTGGCGGCGCTCTGCTTGAGGAGGCGCTTCACCTCCGCCAGGGAGAGGCGCCTGGTCTTCAATAGATGTGTCGCCCGCTGCAGTTGCTCGACATCCGACCATGAGTAGAGGGGACTCCCGCCGTTCCGGCGCCGGCCTGCGCCGTTAGGCCCCCGCCGGCGGGTGCCGTTCGGGATGCCCTGGGCCTGCCAGCGGCGCAGCATGCTCAGCGATAATCCAGTCAGCCCCGCCACGATCCGCGGGCTGAGAAACGGCAGCTCAAGATCTTGCATGCCAAGACCTCCGAAGGCATATGCGGGCCCCCGGATTATACCACTTGTGCGAAACTCCTTGCGCGAAACCTCCGCCGTGGCTCGAGGGCACCGCGCTGCCGTAGCCGCTCTCCATTAACGATCGGCAAGCGCGAGTTTGACGCCGAGCGCGACAAACGCGCCGGCGAAAGCGCGGCGCATCCACGTCAACACCTGAGGACGCGAGATGACGTGCCCGCGAATCCAGGCGGCAAACAAGCCGTATCCGACGAATACGGCAAACGTCAGGACCATGAACACGGTGCTCAGCTCGAACATGCGAGAGAGCGGACGTGGCTCGTTGGCGCTCACAAATTGCGGCAGGAACGCAAAAAAGAACATTGACAGTTTCGGATTGAGGATGTTGATAAGGATCGCGGTGACGATCACCTGCATAGCCGAGCGGGGGCCGCCCTCCTGTTCCACGCGGAGCGCGCCCTGTTCCCTCAGCGCGTTCCAAGCCATATAGAGAAGATAGGCCACGCCGAGGTATTTCAGCGTCTGGAAGGCGAGCGCGCTCGCATGCAAGAGCGCTGCGAGTCCCATGATCGCCGCCGCCATGTGCGGGATGATGCCGAGCGTGCATCCGAAGGCGGCGACGATGCTGGCGCGGGACCCGCGCGAGAGGCCGGCCGCCAGCGTATAGAGGACCCCGGTGCCGGGTGACACGATCACGATCAGCGACGTGACCAGAAAGTCGATGCCCACGGCGGCCCCCTGTGCGCGACCCGTGAAGCCGGTTTCGCGATGATGATTCTTTAGAGTCTCCGTTCTCGCCTGGTGGCGACCAGGTTCAGCCAGTGATGGTGAAACCGCAGCTCGTCTCCGACCAGGGTGGGCTGCATGCCGGCCTGGTCTCCCGGAATGGTCCGCAGCAGCCGCTCCCGCACAAGGGAGGCGGCGTCGGGCGGCGTCGCGGCAACCCGGCACCACTCGCCGAACTCGCGCACCTGCGCCCCGCCCTCGCGGCCGGTGACGGTGAATCCGCACGACGTCAGCAGCGCCTCGAGCCCGCCCGGGCTGTAGACCGCGACGTGCGAGGGATCGCGCAGGCGCTCGATCTCGTTCTGGCGGGCCCGCTTCGCCTCATCGGGGGCTCCCACGATGTCCCCCACGGCGATCTTCCCGCCCGGCCGGCAGACCCGTGCCATTTCGCCCAGGACCTGCCGCGGGTCGCCAAAATGATGAATCGCCAGGGTCGTCGCGACGAG
>DATHLI010000520.1:0-25795 GCA_035488355.1 bacterium
GCCTCGGCGAACACCTCGTCCGAACTCATCGCCGTCAGCAGCTTCGCCTCGGTGATCCGCCGCGCCCATTCCTCCCGCAGCTGCGTCCGGTTCTGCCGCAGGTGCGCCACGAGCTCCCGGAGGAGCGTGACCGTCGATTCGTCTCGCTCCAGGTGGGCTACGACCGGGCTCATCTTCCCGTCACGCACAGGGTCCCCTCCCATCGGCCCAGCCGGCCCCACTTTAGGTGGAGCCGGCCCCCCACACCAGGCCAGGATGTACCTACTTGCGACATCAATCCATTACTTACCATGGCATGGAATCAATGGCTACCGTATCAGGTGAATACCTGAGTCTACTACAGGGAAATCCTCGATCACATTAGGGATCCCCCCCCCCGGCCAGCAGGTTTCTCCAAAAAACATGAGCCCTCCCCCTCGAACACATAGGAGCGGGGGAAGGCCGAATTACCGCGACCTCTGCGATGAAACACCAGGAAAATTGCGCCCCCAAAAGGTATCCGAAGAGAACAGCCGCATAGATGCTATCGTATCCAAAATGGGTTTGCTATCCTCCTTGAGTACATTTCTCACCCCAAAATGGCTTCAGGGGATCCCCTGGGCGCTTGAGCAATGACGGAAATCTCCTTCCGCCACGACTTGCCGGAAGGAACGACTTCAAAGCGGCCTTCCAGGTTCAAGGGCAGGAGGTTTCTACTGCATTTCATGAAGGTTTTCCCCTGCTACGGGTCCGGGCTTTACCTGATTCCGACCCGAGCATGCCCGCATCTATCCTCTTTGCTGTGATGTGATATGTCCGCGGTGTATCCTTTCGCCGCGCGGGTAACAGGCCCTGCCCGCCCTCGGGCGGCAGGCCGCGAACGGCGCTCACGGTAGCCGCGGACCAAAAAGGAGGAACCTGAATGAATCTGCGCGTGCCGACCCTTCTCGCGCTTCTTCTGGCCGGCAGCCTCGTGGCCGGCCTGAGTGCGGGCGCCACGGGAGCACCGGCGGGAGCGGCGGCGAAAGAAGGGTATACGCTGGGGCCGGGAGACACGATCGATATCCTGGTCGTCGGGGATCAGGATCTCTCCCGAGCGGTGACGATCAAGCCTGAAGGCACCATCGACCTCCCACTCGTGGGAGAAGTGACGGCGGCGGGGAAGACGACCTCGCAGCTCGCCGCCGACCTGACCAAGCGCTATTCACGGTATCTTGTCGCTCCATCGATCAGCGTGGCCGTCCGCGAATTTCGCGTGGACCGCATCTACGTCCTGGGGCAGGTGAACCGGCCCGGGGAATTTCAGATCCGGCCCGGCGTAGGCGTCCTCGAGCTCCTGGCCAGCGCCGGCGGACCGACCGACCGCGCGGACCTGGCCAAGGCGACGATCATTCGGGGGAAGACGGAAACGATCGACCTCGACCTCCACGACGCGATCGCCAAGAGCAAGAGCCCCGATGTCAAACTGGAGACGGGGGACGTCCTCTTCGTGCCCGCGGCCGACAAGCGGATCGTCATCCTGGGACAGGTCAACCGCCCGGGCGCGTATGATTTCCTGGAAGGTCAGCGCGTCTCCAATCTCCTGGCCGGGGCCGGGGGGGTCACCCCCCAGGCGGCGCCGCAGCGGGCGTTCATCGTGCGAGGCGGCGAACAGATCCCCGTCGACGTCCAGAAGGTCCTGTCCGGAGACATCGAGGCCAACATGCCCCTCCAGGCCGGCGACATGATGGTCGTCCCGGAGTCTCAGGATCGGATCGCCGTGCTGGGAGCGGTCAACAGACCGGGCACGTACCCGTATGATCTGGTCAAACCCATGAAGCTGATCGACGCGCTCGGCCTGGCGGGCGGGCAGCAGGCTGAGCTTGGCGATCTCAGCCAGGTCGGGATCGTCCGGCTCGTGGGGGGAAAGACCAAGACGATTTCAGCCGATCTCGCGAAGGCGTTGAGCGGCAAGGATATGAGTCAAAACCTGCCGCTGCAGCCGGGGGACGTCGTGTACGTCCCAGAGAAGGGGATGACCCTGAACAAGACCGCGCAGTTCTTAAATGTGCTCAGCTTCGTCAAGTATGTCTTCGGCATCTTTTAGCCGGGACGACCATGCGGAGGCTGCGCGATGAATAACCTGACGTTTGCCGGTTCCCCCTTGACGGGCGCCTGGCCGGAGCGATGTCCGCTGGGCCACAGGCTCGAGTGGGTGACGCTCGATGGTCAGACCTGGCTCATGTGCGAAGAGTGGAACTGCCGGTTCGGCAAGCAACCGGGGCCGACACGCGACGAGTATCTTGCCGCGTTCGGCGAGCGCACCGGCGCGGCGGATCGCGGTGGGGACGGGCGGAAGGCGCTCAGCCTGCGGGATCAGCAGAAGGAGAACTCTTTCGGACCGTTCGGCGTCCGCGCGCTGTGGTTCCGGCAGAGCCCTCCGGGTCCCCGATACGGGTCCGCCGCCGGTCCCTTGCCCCCGAACGATTTCGACCCCCCCCGGCCGGCCCGCCGCACCTTCGGCATGCTCCGGAAGCGGGCGTGGATCATGGTCCTGGCCGCGGCCCTGGCGGTGGGAGGCGTCGTGGCTCAACAGGCGAGCCAGGCTCCTCAATACCGGGCCGAGGTCAGCCTGATGGTCCGGCCCCAGTTGATCATCGCCCCCGCCGCCTCCGGCGACTCAAGCCTGTCCACGGTCCAAAGCGCGTACCGTCAGACCGTCCTGAACAATGTCATCCATCTCCTCGGGAGCCGGACGCTGGCCGATCGCGTGGCGGGGCAGGTTCAAGCCTCCGGCCCTGAGGAACTGTCCCGGCACATCGGGACCAGGAATATCCCCGGCACCGACTTCATCATCCTCAGCGCCGTGGACGGGCGGCCGGACCGGGCCGCGCAGATCGCCAACGCTATGGCGCTGGGACTGGTCGACTTCTATTCAGAGCTGAACCGCGCCGAGGCCGCCAGCGCCCGAACGTTCATCGAAGAGCAGCTTGCGCTTGCCCAGGACCGGCTCGGCGCGGCGGAGCAGGCCCTGTCCGAATTTCAGGCGCAAACGGGGGCGCTCGCGCTGCCGGAAGAAATCTCGCACACCGGCCAGCGGATCCTCGACCTACAGGCCGCGTACGACGCCGCGATGCTGGACGCCTCGAGCGCGGACTCGCGCGTCGCCGCCATCCGATCGCACCTTGCCGCTCAGCACGACGGGCGGTTCGCCTCGGTCTCGATCGCCACCAATCCGGTGGTCGCCCAGATCCGTGACCACCTCACGGGATTGGAGCTTCAGCTGGCCAACCTCCGCCAGATGTATACGGACGAGCATCCCAAGGTCCAGATGCTGCTGGGCAGAATCGCCGATGATCGAAAGCGCCTGAACGCGGAAGCGGCGAAGGTCGTCAACGACACCTCGTCGGCGGCGAGCCCGATTCGCGAACAATTTGTCCGCGAGATGGTCAGCGGCGAGGTGGACGCGGATACCGCGCGGGCCAAGGCGGCGGGAATCACCCCCATCCTCTCCCGGCTGCAGGCCAGGCTGAGCGCCGTGTCCAAGAACGAACTGGCCCTGCTGCGCCTCCAGCGCAACGTGCGGGTCGACGAGCAGCTCTTCACGGAGATCTCCTCGCTGCGCCGGGATGCTCTGATCCGGGAGAGCAAAGCCGTCTCGTCCGGCCAGGCCGCCATCGTGGTCGTCGATCAGGCGACGCCCCCCGGCAGGCCGGTCCCCACCCAGCTGCCCGCGAAGGCAGCATCCGCCGGGCTTTTGGGACTGCTCGGCGGCGCGGCGCTGGCCTTGGGCATCGACCGCTTCGAGAACCGCATGCGATCCCGGCCCGGGGCCGGGGCCGCGGACCTCTTCGGGGGACCGGCGCTGCCCCAGGCCGAGGAGGCGTACGGCGTGGCCGCGCTCTTCTCACAGGCGGAGGGCGGGTACAGCGTGCCGATGCTGGCCGCGATCCCAATGACGAACGATGCCCAGAGCCGCAGCGCCCCTACGACCGCGCCCGGGAACGCTTCCACACTGCTGCCCCCCATCGTCCTCGCGGTGTTGATGCTGGGGATGATCGCAGGCGTCTATACCGCGATCGCGACCATGCCGGGCATCACAGCCGGCGGTGAGCGATGGATGGAGCAGCACCGCCAGGCCGCCGCGTTCTTGACGGCGGCGGCGGGAGCGCTGAACGGCGCGGTGCAGGCCGCGGCGGCATCGCTGAGAATTGCCGCCCGGGAGATGATGCAGCAGCTTTCCGGCACGATCGTGAGCCTGGTGGGCGGATAGAAACGTTATGGGACGGGGCGTTGGACGCCCCGTCCCCCAGAGTGCACCGCGACCGGTGACCTTCTAGGCCTGGATCAGACCCGAGCGGATGGCGTAGCGGACCAGCCCGGCCGTGTCATGGATGCCGAGCTTGGTCATCAGCCGGGTCCGGTGCGAATCGGCGGTCTTCACGCTGATCCCCAGCGCCTGCGCCACTTCCTTCGTCGTCTTCCCCTCCGCGACCAACTGCAGCACCTGCCGCTCCCGCGCCGTCAGCTGTCCGGAGGAGGTCTCGCTCCGGCCCAGATACGATTGGACGATGGCCCGCGACACGCCCGGGCTGAGGTAAAACCCGCCCTGCATGACTTCCTGGATCGCGTTCACCAGATTTGTCGCGCTCTGCGTCTTGAGCACGTACCCCCGGACTCCCGCCTGCAAGGCCTTGATGATGTACGGCTCCTCCGAGTACATCGTCAACAGAATCGACCGCGTCTGCGGCGAGACCCGGGCAATCTCCTCGGCCGCATCCGGTCCGTCCAAGACCGGCATGGCGAGGTCGAGGATCGCGACGTCCGGACGGCACTCCTGAGCCAGCCGCACCGCCTCCCGACCGTCGCTGGCCTCGGCCACCACGTCGAATCCTTCGCGCTCCAGGAGCCCCTTCAGTCCCTCGCGGAAGATGGCATGGTCGTCGGCAACGATGACCCGCCGCGCCCCGGACGAAGCGGCCAGCCGCGGGGTGATGTCGAGCGTATCGCTCAGTTCCTCAGGCGCCATTTCAGCATCCTCCAAAGGCTCGCCCATATGCGCGGGACCCGGGGCGCCGCGCTCCCCGCGCTGTGTTGCTGCTCGCGCCATTGTCACAATCAATACCCCTTGGCATCGTCCTAACCGTAGATGACCAATCGGGTATGGGCCAATCAGGTGTATGCCCCATTCTATCCATGGGGAGTTAATGAGGCTCAGGGGAAACCCCCTATTATCTAGCCGGGTAAAACCTGCGCCGCGTTGAGGTGTCCTGGCACCTGGGCTGGGCGGCCGGATAGCTTCGGGGCGGACCCCCCTATTGTTCAGGGGTTGACGCTGAAGGAGCGAGAGATCGCGGCGAACTCCTGGGACCCTCCGGCGAGGCCGACCCGGTAGACGAAGCGTATCCGATACGTCCCGGCGCCTACAGCGGGCTTTGTGGAAGTGGGCATCCCCATGCGGAGATGGAAGCTGAACGGATTGATCGTCACGGCCCGGCCCCGCCCGGGACCGATGGCGACCACCAGGGGGGCGCGCCCCAGAGCACACCCGGGGACCGGGTGCCAGGTGTCTGCGCCCGATCGCTCGAGGAAGACGATGGAGCAATCGGTCTTCTCATCTTCGGTGTACAGCGTGCGCTCCAATCCGTTGGCGATCACGGCCCGGATCACATCGCCCTCCTTGAAGACCGGCGCGCTCAGGACGATGCTGACCTTCCCGGGCTGCACCGTCATGGGCATTCCTAGATCGGCCGCGCCTCGCGCCCCCGCGGGCGCGTTGGGGAGAGGTTCGGGGACCTTCTGGGGCGGGACCCGCTGGAGGTCCGCGGGCGCTGTCCCGCTCTGCTGACTCACCGCCGGGCCGCAGGCCACGGCGAGGCTGAGGCCAAGCGTCAGCACCGTCATCACGCGCAGCATTGGACTCCTCCTCCCGGACTCATCACCACCGCCCGGTCCTTCCAATGGTGAGACGCAGGCGGGGGTGCGGAGGTTCCCCGTGGAACCGGCCGAGCGCGGATTGATCCGCCGCCGGTGCCGGCCCGTGGTGCCATCGCGGCGACGAGAAAGGCCCCCGGCGGCTAGGGCAACTCCTCCCATCGAGCCACCCAGGCAATCACGGGGGCATCCACCGGGACACGAAGCCCAGGCGTTCCCAACACCGCCGGGTCGTAGCGGATCACGATGGCGCCCGCGTTGCTGAAGCTGAATCCGGAGCTCTTCGCCAGCACGCTCCCCGCGATGATGACATGTGCATCACGCGCCGCCTCGAATTCCTGGGAAGCGTAGACCAGGCCGTGGACACGCAGGGTCGCGCCATGCGAGACGAGCAGGTCCCCGTTGTCCAGCGTGATGAGCCCTGGGAGCGTACGCGTCGCCGCGGAGTGGGTCACCTCGAGTGACGAACTCTTGGCGAGCCGGATCGCCCCCTCGGTAACGAGCGCGCCGTCGCCGATCTGCAGCCGCCGGCCCTCGCCGAGGATCGCGCCGCCGGCGACGTAGATCACCCCCTGCAGTGCCTCGAGGCCGTTCGGGCGGTTCAGGTAGTTGAGCAGCAGGTCAAATTCCCGCTGCGAATACAGGCTGTCGCGCTTGCGGACGAGATCGTCATCTCCGGAATACTTCCCGGCGGCCTCATTGGTGTCGGCGTTGGCCGTGTTGCCCGCGGCCCGGCTCTGATAGAAGGCACGATCCACCTCCGGAACCGGAGGCAGCCGATTGGACGCCCGCGCGATCTGATCGATGTTGACCCCCATCGCACGCAACTGGTCCACGGTCAGTTGCATGCTGTACCGATCCAGCCTCACCCCGGCGCCGCGCCCAAGCCAGACGCGGATCGGCTCAAGATCAGGGGGGGCCGCCGCAGCCTGGGCCTCGAGGGGCGAATCGACCGGGCCCCTCCCAGCCTGAAACGGGACGGCAGGGTTGTTCATGGCGACGTCGGCGCCGGCCAGCCACAGGCCCACGCCGGATGCGATATGCACCCATGGGTAGTCGACGCCGCCATAGGGAAGGATGAAGACGGCCGCCGGCGGGCCCTCCAACCGGACAATGCTCCCCCCGTACAGGGCCGCAAGTTGGGCGGGCGAAGCCAGATAGACACGGGCCCGGAGGCGCCGCGCCACCCCGCCAACCTCGCCGGCGCTGGTCACCACGATGGCCCCGTCGCTATCATCCACGAGCGCCAGGGTGAATTGACCGTCAAACGACCCGAGGCGGATCGTCTCCGCATACTCCTCGGTTCGCCAGGTTCGCCCGGGCAGCGGGGCATCCGGCGCCACCCCTTCCAAGATCGACAAGGCCCGATGAACCCCCGCTTCCGCAACCGCCAGCGCCGCCGCGGATCGGTAGCGCGCCCCGGCCCGGGTGAGCTGCTGATTCATCAACCAGACGAATGACGAAGACCATGCGGCGATCGCCAGGAGCACGATCAGGACCACCAACAGCGCGGTGCCATCGCACGCGCGCAGCGCACGGCGTTTGATGTGTGTGGGCATCACATGTTCCTCGAGGCCGCCACGACCGGGGCGTCCTCCCCTCGATGAGGAACTCGGTCCAGGATCAGAACCGAGCGGAATCTAGTATACCAACTCGCGGCGGAGACCCGGCCGCGCGATTGAGGACCACCCCGTTCCGCCCGCCCCGAGATCCGCCCGTGCGCCATAAGGGATCATCCCAATATAGCGAACATACGCTCGCCATACATTTGTTCACGTTCATGCGAACGATTCACTTTTACGGAAGATTCTGTAAGGATAGATACAGGGGAATGCCCTAAAGCAATACAGGGAATATCCTTAGATTAGATTACCTGGTCAACCAATCAATTCTCTCGTCACGAGAATAGCGGACCGCTAGCCACATGATATGCAGGCTGTCGCGTTTGGAGACTACAGCACAGGTTCACAGAGGGGAGGGGGGACGTAAGGCCAGAGTGCGGGGCAGCAAACCGAACGCATAGCTCAAGTCAGCGAAGCGAACGCATAGTTCAAGAAGGAGGGGGGAGAAATGAGAATGTCGAGACGTGCTCTGCTCGTGCCGGTGTTGCTCGTTGTCATGGTGCTCCTGGGTCCGATATACCCTGGTCCCACGCCTCCAACTGCCGCCCAGAGTATGATCGACCAGAGTGCGGGAGTGCAGGCGGTGCAACTGCGACGCGTCACAGCGACCGGTGGTTCGCCGGCGGCCAAACTCTCGGCCCAGGAGCTGCAGGCTGTCCTGGAGCACGTGTACCAGATGCGTACGCAGCAGGCAGCCCAGATCCCCGTCATGGTGGGACCGGCCGAACTACCGGCCCCTCCCACCCCGGAGGTGCTTCTGAGCCCGCCGGCCCAATCCGCCCCTCGGAAGAGCGGAACCCAGGTGGCGACCCAATTTGCGCCGGCCCCGGGATCGATAACGGATGAGTCCCTACTTGAGCGCCGGACCTTCAATGACCCTCAGGCCAACGATCCCGTCTTAGCGTCAACCCTGGCCGAGCCCGCCGCCGCGAACAACGGTCGCGATGTCTTCATGGCGGGCAACAGTGCCCACGCGGAGTTCTCCACGAACAATGGCAATTCCTGGACTCCCGTCGATCTGACCACGCGCGCGGCACCGACACATGCGCCGATCCTGTGCTGCGACCACGACGTCATCTTCGACGATGCGCGGCGCATTTGGATCCACTCCTATGCTTTCATCAACACGCCCTCGAATCCGACCCGGAGCGTGATCCGGACCGACATCTACTACGGGGTCACTGACGCTATTTTCGGCCCTGACTGCACCTACGACCTCGACCAGAGCACCAGCACCACCGATGTGCTTCTCGATTACCCCCACCTTGGCCTGACAGACGCGTTCCTGTTTCTCTCCACCAACTCGATCGGGTCTCCGTTCGCGGGCGGGCAGGCCGCGCAGATGTTCCGGTTCAATCTCAACGACATCTTCCACTGCGCGCCCAGCCCCGCCGGCTCGGTGTACAGCTGGCCGGCCACCGCGGTGGGCAGTGTCGGAGGTGGCGGAGGGCGGGTGTGGGTCCCCGCGGAAGGGGCGAACATCAGGCCCTACATGTACTGGAGCCACGCGCGAAACAATTCCGAGGACCGGCGATTTGTCTGGGGCGATAACGCCGCGGCGCCGGTGACCTCCTTCTTGCCCGTGGCCACCACGAACTTTACTCCCGGCACCTCCACCATCCCAGAGGACTGCCGCGGTGGCACAAACAACACGAACTACTGGACCGTCCTCAACACCAGTATCTTGGGCTTCCAGCGGCGCAACTTCGTGGCCGACAACAAGGTCGGCGATTACTGGATGGCCCCCTCTGATGGGACCCATCCGAACGGGTTCGTCCGCGGGGTCGTGTACTCGGTGGCTCCGACGTTGGGAGCAGGCGGCACCATCGGTACCCCCGTGATCGGCAGCGTCCTCACCCAGACCACCCTCTCGAGCACCGCTTTCTGCATCGGCTTCCCGATCGTGACCGCCAACAAGAAGGGCCACATTGGCTTTGTGCTCGCCATCGGTGGTAAGAAGGGTGGTTCCGGCCATGCCGTTGAGCCGTCAGTGGGAATTGCCGACGACTTCACGTCGCTCGCCAACCCGATCACCCTCACCGGTTTTGGCTTCTTAATCACCGGCACCCATAACCCTGCCGACGGCAGATATGGCGACTACTACACGATCCACCCTCAGGAGCCGTGCGAGAAGGCGTTTGTGGCCACCGGCTATGCCTTCAATGGGGGGACAGGTGTGGCCAATGTGGACGCGAGGTTTATCGAGTTCTACCACCGCCGCTACGGTCGCTGCCACAGAGACTACACGAACACGGCACCATTTTTCGAGTAGGCCTGAACAGTCCGCGCGCAGTTCCGGGGTCCGAGAGCGGCTCTGCCAAAAACGGCAGGGCCGCTCCTCGTTCCCCTTGCGGCCGTCCTCGGGCGCGGGACCGGTGACAAGGAGTCCCCGTGCGTCCAACAGAATACCGCCCGGGAAGGAGGAGGGCATGAACCGTCATCGAGGCGCAGAGACCGGCATCACGATCCTGGAAGTCCTCATCTCGCTTGTGGTGCTTGCGGTCGTCGCCCTCGTCGTCTTCGCGGCGTTCGGCATCGGGCTGCGGGCCACGGCGCTGGCCGGCGGCATGCAAACGGCCACCGGCCTCGCCGAGGAAGCCCTCGCGCAGATCGCGGCATCGCCCTGCGGGGCTTCCTTCGAATCCGCGCTCCCTCCCCTGCCCGACCAGGCCGCCCTGGCGCGCTACCGGCGTGAAGCGCGCGCCGATCGCCTCCCCGGCGGCGCGGATCTGTGGGCGCTGACGGTGACGGTCTCGTGGACGCAATCACACGGTGCCCGCAGCGTCACCCTGGCGACCCTCCGGCACATCCCGGCCGCCTGCACCGCCGTCGGACCATGAAGCCCTCGCGCCATGACGGCCTGAGCCTGATCGAGATCATGGTCGCGCTGGCCCTGGGGTCGATCGTCGTGGGGCTGGTCGGCTCGGTGTTCGTGGCCAGCCTGACCGCCCAGCGCCGTGGCGTCGACCTGCGGGACGCGCAGGACCACGCCAGGGGGCTCGTCGATTTGATCGCCCGCGACATCCGCGGCGCAAGCCGGACTCCGGGCGTGCAGGTGGGCCCCCGCCTCGCGCTCGAAGAGGGTGAGCCGCTCCTCTCCTTCCTCGCCGAGACCCCGGCGCCGTACAGAACCGGCCCCGCGTGGATCACGTACGTCTACCTGCCGGCACGGGGTGAGATCCTCCAGCAGGTTGCGGCGCCCGATCCAGAGGGGGGAACGACGGTGATGGAATCCCGCGTGGTCGCCACCGGCGTCGTCAGGGTGGCGGTCGAGCGGGTCGCCGACGGCGTGGCGATCGAGGCCAAGGTGCGCCGCGGCCATGAAACCGCCGAGGCGCGGGCCGTCGCCACGCCGAGAAACCCCTGACCCTCGGCTGGCGGATCGCATCACCCCGGAGGGCGCGAGCGTCGCACGAAGGCATGGTCGTGTGCGACCATGGACCGAGGATCGCGCCCGCATCACACGCGGGAATACGGCGGAATGGGCGCCGAAAAGGAGGGACCAGGCCTTGAGCCTCTGGAAGCTGCCACGGATGGACGGCCCGATGCGGCCGTTCGCGCTCGCCATGCTGCTCCTCCTCTCGGCGCCGGCAACGGCCGCACCGCCCAGGGTGACCATCGTCGGTCCGCTGAAAAACGTCGGGTTCGTGACGCTGTGGATCGCGAAGGATAGAGGGTTGTTTGCCGATGAAGGTCTCGACGTCGACTTCACCATCATGCAGGGGGGGTCGATGGCGAGGGCGGCGCAGACCGTCGCGACCAAGCGGGCCGACTTCTCCGCGCAGTCGGCGTTGCATGCTGTGATCGGCGCAGAGTCGGGTCACCGCCTGGTGATCGTGGCCGCATTTTCGAACCGCCTGCTTCAGGATCTCGTCGTCCGCCGCGACGCGCTGGTCCGGCGCGGCCTCGATCCTGCGAAGGTCGCGCGGCAGCCGCTTGCCGAGCGCCTGAAAGCCATGAAGGGCCTGCGCTTGGCCGTCGACGGCGGCTACTATACGGAGATGTACATCCGGCTTCTGGCCGAGCACGGCGGATTGGATTCCACGCGGGATCTCGCGGTGATCCCGATGGGGGGCAGCAGGAACCAGTATTCGGAGTTCTTGGAAGGGCGCGTCGATGGGTTCATGGCGACCCAACCGTACAACTGGCTCGCCGTCCAGGAGCCCCGGCCGGGACTCACCCTCGTCGACAACATCGCCAAGGGCGAGTTCCCACCGTTCCGAGATTTCCTCTTCCAGACGCTGCTGACATCCCCGGAGACCATCCGCGACAGAGCGAGCGTGGTCAAGCGTGTCGCGCGCGCGCTCCGGCGCGCGGACACGTACATGCGCGGCGCCCCGGCCTCGGAGGTTGGAGCGATCTTGAACCGCCAGTTCCCGGAGTTGGATCCGCGGATGCTGGAACGAAGCTTTCAGAACGTGCTGCCGGCCCTGACGCCGAACCTCACGATTTCCAAGGCGAGCTTCGAGCACGTGGTGGAGTTTGCGCTGCACATCGGCGCGGTCAGGTCGCGGCCGCCGCTCGAGACATTGTACACCAATGACTTCGTGGCGGCGCGGTAGGTGGCCACGCCGAGCGCTGGGAACCTGAGCGTGCCCCCGGGCGTCGCGGGGGCGGCATCGACCTCGGCGGCCGCCATTCGCACCTCCGAGCTCACGAGAGGCTTTGGCGACCTGACCGCGGTAAACGCGGTGTCGGTCGACATCGCGCCGGGAGAGATCCTGGGCCTCGTCGGCCCCAATGGTGCCGGGAAGACCACGCTGATCAAGATGCTGACCACGCTCCTTCCGCCGACATCGGGGCGCGCCTGGGTTGCCGGGTACGAGGTGACCGTCCAGCCGGCCCGCATCCGCGCCGCCATCGGCTACGTCCCCCAGATGCTGTCCGCGGACGGGGCGCTGACCGGATACGAGAACCTCTCGGTCACGGCGGCATTGTACGCTGTGCCCCGGGGCGAACGGGCCGCGCGTGTCGCGGAGGCGTTGGATCTGATGGGGCTCGGCGACGCCGCCCCCAGGCTGGTCCGCCACTACTCCGGCGGCATGATTCGCCGGCTCGAGATCGCCCAAAGCATCCTGCACCGCCCGGTGGTCCTGTTCATGGACGAACCCACCGGGGGGCTGGACCCCGTGGCGCGCCGGGCGGTCTGGGAGCGCGTCCGCGACCTCCGGAGCGAGCTCGGCACCACCATGCTCATCACGACGCACCACATGGAGGAGGCGGAGGCGCTGTGCGACCGGGTGGCGGTCATGTACCAGGGCAAGGTGGTGGCGATCGGGTCTCCGCCTGAGCTGAAAGCGCACGTCGGCCCCGGCGCCACCCTCGACGATGCGTTCATCCATTTCACCGGGGTCCAGATCCAGTCCGAGGGGAGCTTTCGTGAGACCGTACGCGCCCGCCGTACCGCGCGGCGCCTTTCCTGAGATCAGGGGGCTGCTCACGTTTGGCAGCCAGGTCCTGGGCGTCGCCGAGGCGGAGGTGCGAAAACTCCGCCACGATCCGTTGGAACTGCTGACTCGGGCCATTCAGCCCGTGCTCTGGCTGGTCATCTTCGGCCAGGTGATGGCGCGGGTCCGAGGACTCTCCACCGGGAGACTGACCTACATCGACTTCCTCGCGCCCGGTGTGCTGGCGCAGAGCGTGCAGTTCATCGCGATTTTCCACGGGGTCTCGCTCATCTGGGACCGGGATCTCGGAATCCTCCAGAAGTACCTTGTCAGCCCCGCCCCCCGAACGGCGTTGGTGCTCGGCAAGACCCTCTCCGCGAGCGTCCGGGCGCTCTCCCAGGCGGTGATCGTGTACCTCCTCGCGGTGCTGATGCGGATCGCGGTGGACTTCCGGCCGCAGAGCATTCTGGGGGTGTTCGTGTCCATCATCATCGGGGCGTCGCTCTTCTCGACCCTGTCCATGGTGATCGCCTGCCTGGTCAAGACCCGAGAGCGCTTCATGGGGATCGGGCAGATGCTGACCATGCCGCTCTTCTTCGCCAGCAACGCGATCTACCCGCTGAGCATCATGCCGTGGTGGCTTCGGGCCATGTCCACCGCCAATCCGCTGACCTATGAGGTCGATGCGCTCCGCACGTTCATGGTGCACGGCGGGGCGAGCGCGTTCGGGCTTCAGGTCGACTTCGCCGTGCTGCTCGTGTGGCTGCTGGTGCTGGTGTGGACGGCGGCCCGGCTCTTCCCCCGCCTGGTGATGTAGGCGGGGGACGGCATCGCAATGGACGGGAGACCCACAAAGAGGGGTGAGGGATCATGGCCCGGGTGAGGGAAGGGGCGCCAGAACAGGACTTTCGCGCCCTGGAGTCGCTGGTGATGAGCCGTTCGTTGACAGACCGGGAGCTCCTGGCGGCGACGGAACGGACGCCGGATTACGCGATCCTGCCCCATGCCAGCGTGGTGAAGATCGGCGGTCAAAGCATCATCGATCGGGGACGGCAGGCCGTGTATCCGATCGTTGAGGAGCTCAAGGAGAATTTCACGACCCGCAACCACAAGCTCCTCATCGGCACGGGGGCGGGCACGCGCGCCCGGCACCTCTACAGCCTGGGGGTCGACTTGGGTCTTCCCACCGGCGTGATGACGATCTTGGGGACGGCCGTCGCCGTGCAGAACGCCCACATCCTGGGGTACTTGCTGGCGAAGCATGGGATCCCGGTGATCGGCCCCCAGCAGTTCACCCAACTCCCGCTCTATCTGGCGGAGCGCAATGCCGTGATCTTCCCGGGCATGCCCCCGTACACGATGTGGCAGCACACGCAGAAGGAGGGGTTGATCCCGCCGCATCGCACCGACGCGGGGTGCTTCCTGGTTGCCGAAGTGTTCGGATGCCGGCAGATGATCTTCGTCAAGGACGAAGACGGCCTGTACACCGCAAATCCAAAATTTGCGGCCAACGTGAAATTCATCCCCAGAATCTCGGCCGGGGAGCTCCTCAGCCTGAAGCTTCCCGATCTGGTCGTCGAGCCGCCGATCCTCGAGTTTCTCCAGCGCGCCCGGCATCTCGCCTCGATCCAGGTGATCAACGGATTGAAACCGGGGAATCTCACCAGGGCGCTCGACGGAGAGCACGTCGGCACGATTATTTACGCCGACGCACGCCCTGAGAGGAAGGAGGCGGCCCATGGCACGCCGGCATGACGGGCAGCCGCAAGAGGCAAAACATGTCGCGTCGATGCTGATGCGGCAATCGCTCGTCGATCGCGAGGTGGTTCGGAGCACGGAGCGACCTGTGATCCGCATCCTGCCGTGGCTGAACGTGGTCAAAATCGGGGGGCACGGCATCATCGACCAGGGACGCGAGACGGTCTTCCCGGTGGTGGAAGAGCTGAGCCGGGCCTTGGAGAAACACAAGTTGTTGATCGCCACGGGGGCGGGCGTTCGCTCCCGTCACATCTTCAGCATCGGCCTGGATCTTGGGCTGCCGACCGGCGTCTTATCGGCGCTCAGCGCCGCGGACGCGGAGCAAAACGGCCACATCCTCGGGGCGTTGCTGGCGAAACACGGCGTGGTCTTCCTGCCGCACGCGATGGTCGCCCACCAGCTGGCGATCTTTCTCATGACGTGCAACGGCGTGGTGATGAACGGGGTCCCTCCCTACGATCTCTGGGAGTTCCCCCCGGAGGTGGGCAAGATCCCCGCTCACCGGACGGATGCGGGGACCTTCTTGCTGGCCGACGCCTACGGCGCCCGGCAGTTGATCTACGTGGAGGATGTCGATGGGATTTTCACCGACGATCCGAAGACGGATCCCCACGCGGAGTTGATCCGAAAAATCCGCGCCGATGACCTTGCCGCCAGGAATCTCAGGACGCTGCCGGTTGACCGGCTGGTGATCGAGCTGCTGCAGTCGGCGCGGCATGTCAAAGAGTTCCAGATCGTCAACGGACGCAAGCCCGGGAACATTCTTCGGGCGCTCGAAGGCGAGCACGTGGGGACGATCGTCTATGCCTGACGCGCGCCGCCGCCGGAAGATGGCGTGCGGCGCATTCCTCATCCTCAGCATTGGGGCGGCGTTGGGCGCAGGACGCGTTGCTCCCCAGGCCGCCGCCGCGGCGGGTACGACTTCCCTGACGGTCTTTGCCGCCGCCTCCCTCACGGAGGCTTTCACCGCGCTCGGCAAAGGGATGGAGCAACGGACTCCAGGGCTTCGCGTGACCTTCAACTTTGCCGGTTCCCAGCAACTGGCCACGCAGATCGCCCTGGGGGCCAAGGCGGATGTGTTTGCGTCCGCCGATCAACGTTGGATGGACTCCCTGCGGGAGCGCGAGCTGCTCGCGGGCACCCCTCGAGCGTTCGCACGGAATCTCTTGGTGGTCATCGTGCCGCGGGCGAATCCCGGACACGTCAATCAGCTGCAAGACCTGAGCCGCAGGGGGGTCAAGCTGGTCATGGCAGCGGAGGCGGTCCCGGCAGGCACGTACGGCCGCGCGGTCCTGGCCAAACTGGACCGGGCCCCCGGGTTCCCGGCCACCTACGATGCGCAGGTGCTGCGGAATGTCGTGTCCGAGGAGGACAGCGTCAAGGGCGTGGTCACGAAGGTCCAGCTCGCCGAGGCCGACGCCGGCATCGTCTACCGGTCGGATGTCACGCCGGCCATTGCCGGGAAGGTGAACGTCATCGAGATCCCGAGCGGGTACAATGTCGTCGCGACCTATCCGATCGCGCTGGTGAAGGGGACCTTGAACGCGGACGCCGGGGGGCAATTCATCGCCCTGGTGCTCTCCCGCGCCGGGCAGCGCATCTTACAAGATCACAACTTCGCTCCTCTGAATCCTCCGTAACCTCGCCGTGGGGCAGGTGCACCGTCCGCTTCCCCGGAGCTCCACCGCGCCTTCCCCGGGCCGGCGCACCATCGCCGTTGCGGTGATCGCGGCAACAGCGGCGGCGCTGTTCCTGGCCCTCTTGGTGCTGCCCGTGCTGAGCCTGCTGATCAGGAGTTCGCCGGCAGATCTCCTGCGCCGGCTGACGAACCCGCTCGTCGTGCAGGCGCTTCGGCTCAGCGTGGTGACGACGTGTATCTCCACGGCCGCGGTGGTGATCCTCGGGCTGCCGATCGTCTACATGCTCGCCCTGCAGGAGTTTCCCGGGAAGCGCCTGCTGGAGATCGTGATCGATCTGCCGATGGTGCTGCCGCCCACGGTGGCCGGCGTTGGGCTCCTCCTCGCGTTCGGCCGCGCCGGCCTCGCCGGCCGGGTGCTGTCCGCGCTCGGAATCACCGTCCCCTTCACGACCCTGGCGGTCGTCTTCGCGCAGATGTTTGTCGCGGGGCCGTTCCTGATCAACACGGCCCGCGCGGGGATCGAGGAGGTCGACGCCAAGTACCTCCGGGCGGCGGCGACCCTCCGGGCGTCACCCGCCTACACGTTCCTGCGTGTGATTCTGCCGCTCAGCTATCCTGCGCTGATCGCCGGGGCGGCCATGACCTGGGCGCGGGCGCTGGGCGAGTTTGGGGCCACGATCACGTTCGCCGGGAACCTGCCCGGCGTGACCCAAACGATGCCGCTCGCCGTCTACATCGCCCTCGAGAGCAATCTCGACGTCGCCGTGGCCCTGTCGGTCATCCTGCTCCTGGTGTCCTTTGGTCTGCTCCTGGCGCTGCGGAGCGTCCCCTTCACGGCCCGGAAATAGCCCCCCATGCTCCAGGCGGAGATAACCAAGCAACTGCGAGACTTCCCCCTGGCGGTGGATTTTTCCGAAGAAAGCGGGAAGACCCTCGTCCTGGTCGGAGAGAGCGGCGCCGGGAAGAGCACCATCCTGAACCTCCTTGCCGGCCTGCTGCACCCGGACCACGGCCGCATCGTCGTGGACGGGATGACCCTCTTTCAGAGCGACCCGCGCGTCGCGGTCGCCGCGTATCAGCGCCCCGTCGGCTACGTGTTTCAAGACTACGCCCTGTTTCCCCACCTCTCGGTGTTCGAGAACGTCGCATTTGGCCTGCGCAGCCAGGGCGGGCCCGAGCGCGCCATCCGGCCGCGCGTGACCGCCGCGCTCGAGCAGCTGGGCATCGCGCAGCTCAGCAAGAGCCGGCCGACCAGGCTGTCCGGGGGACAGCAGCAGCGTGTGGCCCTCGCGCGGGCGTTGGTGCTCGAGCCCCGATTGCTCTTGCTCGACGAGCCCCTGTCGGCGCTGGACCTGCAGACACGGCAGCAGGTGCGCACGGAGCTCCGCCGGATCCTTTCGGGCCTCTCGTGTACCACGGTGTTCGTGACCCACAGCGCCTTTGAAGCCATGGTGTTCGGAGAGCGGATCGCCGTCGTCGAGCGGGGGCGCATCGTCCAGATCGGGCGGCGGGTGGACTTCCTGCGGCATCCGCGCTCTCCGTATGTGGCCGGACTGATGGGCGTGAATTTGTTCCGCGGGAGGGTGGCCGCCAAGGACGGAACGGGCCTCACGCAGGTTGAAACGGCGGACGGAGTGCTCAATATCGTCGCAGACAATGCCACGGAAGAGATTTTTGTCGCCGTGAACCCAAGCGAAGTGACGATTCACACGAGTCCTCTGGCCGGATCCGCGCAAAATGTCTTTGCCGGCCGTATCATCGAGCTCGTGCCCGAGCCGCCATTTGGGGAACGCATCCGCGTTGTGCTGGACAGCAAGCCCCCGCTGGTGGCCCAGATTACGGCGCACGCCATGCAGAGCCTGGGCCTTCGCGAGGGGATGGAAGTCTACGCCAGTTTCAAGGCCACGGCGGTGAATGTGTACGCTTAGCCTGAAATCGCCGGCACAGGGATTTTCGGTCGCCGGACGAAGCGAACGGATATTCGAACCGCCCGCCCGGCGCCCGTATACGATGCCCGGCGCCCGTATACGATAAGTAAGACCATACGCACCAGAGGCGGATAACATCCGATAATGACTTAAGGTTATTCCTCAGCCATTTTTAGGGTATAACCCGCATGTTATCCACACCTGTTTGCTATTTCTATACTTAGTGGGGGCACCCAACGGGTCACGCCGGTCCGAATCGCGTGAGAGGGGGGAAAGGGTTGAGCGTGCTCAGACGGTTTCTCTTGTTGCCGGTCGTGATCGTTACCCTGGTGCTCGCAGGCCTGCCCTACCCGTCCCCTACGCCCCAACTGGCCGCCCAAAGTACGGCAAACATCCCCGCTGCGCTGACAGTCCTCAACCAAGCGTCGGCAGACGGCGGGGCGGCGCCGCAACTGTCGGCACCCGAACTGCAGGCAGTCCGGGATCGAATTCTACAGATTCGCAATCGAATGGCTGCGCAGGAGCCTCAGGTCTCCAACGGGCCCAGCGGAGTCCCGCTGAACGCCGGCCCGCAGACGGTGGTGTCCGGCCGGGCGGTCACAGGCGCCCCCGGCCTGTCCCTCGCCACCCCCTCGCTCATCGGGCCGGAGAATCAGCTTGATTTCGGCCGTGATAGCGGCGATCCTTTCGGTTCCGACACCACCGCGGGAGGCTGCGGCGGGCCGACGGACCTCGCCGAGCTCGTGGCGGTCACCAACGGCGTCCTGGCCTTCGCCGCCGGGAACTGCGCGCACGTGGAGAAGTCTGCGGACGGCGGCATCTCCTGGGACGCCAACGGCCTGCCTCCCGGACCGACCGCGACGCCGATTATCTGCTGCGACCACGACGTCATCTACGACGATTCCACGCGGGTCGTCTTCCACACCAGTCTCTACGTCAGCTCCGATCTCTCCCAATCAACGGTGGGGATCGACGTGTATCGTTATATGTGGTCCGACAATTTCCCGGAGTGTACCTATTTCCTGGGGCCAACCCCCGGCCTGCAGGATTTCCCCCACGTCGGGCTCACCCAGAACTTCCTCTACCTCTCCATGAGCTCCATCTCAGAGACCTTGCAGTCCGCGGTGATGCTGCGGTTCCCGAAAACCGCACTCGCCAACTGCGTATCGCCCATCCCCGCCTCCGGGAGCATTTCCTGGTCCAGTACCATTGAGGGTCAGAAGGTGTGGCGGCCCAGCCGGGGCACGAACAACAAGCACACCATGTTCTGGGCGCACCGGATCGATAACTCCACCCTTCGGATCTTCAAATGGGACGACGCCTCCACAGGAGCGAACAACTTCACGCGGCCGATCGCGTTCTCTTCCTCCGCTGCCCCGGGGACGGACTGCGCCGGCGGGTCAAACAATACCGGCTACATCACAGCCACCAACACGTCGCTCGTCGGCTTCAACTTCGTCGGCGCCGTCACCGGCGATAAGCTCTACTTTTACTGGCAGGCGGGGCCCGCGGCATTCCCCATGACCCAGGCGCATATCGACGGGGCGGTGTTCGGCCTGCAGGGCACCGCCGACGTTCCGTTCGTCTACACAAATTCCCCCCTCGCCCAGCCCCACATCTACAGCAGTGCTTACTGCTACGGGTACCCGGAGGTGACCTCCAATACACGGGGGGACCTCGGGATGGTGCTTGCGTTCGGTGGCGCGAACTCGGGCGGGGGCGAGCCGGTCCGGCCGGCCGCGGGTGTGTCAGACGAGTTCACCCGGCTCGGGGAGTTCGACCTCTTCGTCGTCCCATCGGCTAACGATCCTGTCACCGGCGCCGCAAATAACCCGGCGCTCCAGGACCGCTACGGCGACTACTCGTCAACTCATCCAAGCGAGCCGTGCGAGAAGTGGTTTGTCGGAACGGGGTATTTCTTCAATAGTACCGGCGCCGTCAATCAGCGGGTCTTCGAGTATGGACGTCACAAGCACGCCCGGTGTTACTTCGATTATTGGGATGCCTTCGGCAACAACGGGTGACCGGAGGCAGTCCTGGGGTTCTCTGGAGCAATAGCATGGACTGAGATGCAGAGCCGATGAGGTGTGGTGCCGGGGGACGGAGTTGAACCGCCGACACGGGGATTTTCAGTCCCCTGCTGCATCCGCGGGGCCTTGTCCTGCAAGGCTCCGCGGGGTCCTGCTCATGACGCGCTAACGTTTTCAAATGCAGGGGGGAGCCGCCCAGTGGCAGGCCCCCCATAGAAAAACCTGCTTCCTTCCCGCTCCGCGCTAGCAGGTGTCACGCGGCCAAGGGATTCTGATCTACGGTGCCGGAATTGAAACAACATCGGTATCCAGTGTCACCGCACCCGTCCTGGCAAACAAATGTCCATCCACTGTTGCTCCAGTCGTTACGGTGATGGAAGCCAGAGCTAGGATGTTTCCTTCGAACACAGAGCCCGTTCCTAAAGTGGCCGAACTGCCAACTTGCCAAAAGATATTGGCCGCCTTAGCTCCGTTAGCCAGGATTATCTTACGTCCAGCGGTCGTGGTAAGCGTCGAACCCATCTGAAATATCCAGACGGCGTTGACATCGCCTTTAGCATCGAGCGTGAGATCCCCGCTAGAAATTGCTAACGAGGAATTGGATTTATAGAGTCCTGGTGCAAGAGTTAGTCCACCAAGGTTCTCTGCATCAGCGAGCAGGATAGCGCCGACGGTTCGTCCCGCCGCGTCGTTATACGCGGTGGTCAAGTCGAGCTGTGCCAAGGCAGCAGCCGGAACGCCAGCGTAGATCGTTCCGTTGACGATTCCAGGAGGGAATCCCGTTACCGCGGTGCCGGGACTAAGTCCCAAGTCCCCATTGACCGTGGTCAGTCCAGTGTTGGTGGCCGTAGAGGCCGCCAAAATTTCAAACGTGGATGCAGCTCCAAGAGCGACAGGTGCCGGACCAGCTGGTATCGGTACTGCTGCGGTGGTAAAGCTCCAACCGAAAATAGCGGCAGCATTTCCTGCCAGGTCTTTGGCTCCCGTCACTGTAGTGGTGTAAACGGAGTTGGCAGCAAGATTGTTCGTCGGTATGAAGCTCGCAATCCGGCTGATGACATCATAAGCGACGATTCCTGTTATCGCCCCGCTCGGACCAGTCACCTTCAAATTAGCCGCAGTAACCGTCAAGGGGTCCATCGCCTTGCTGAACGTGGCGTTAATCGTTTGGTTGACCGCTACCCCTGTAGCTCCACTGGTCGGGACGGGAACAGTCACAAACGGTGGCGTCGTGTCCAGAGTCGCACTGGTCGTAAAACTCCAAGTAAAATCTGCCGCGGGGGCATTGCCTGCTAAATCTCTCGCTCCCGTTGTCACCTGCGCTGTGTATGCCGTGTTTGGCGCGAGACTGCTTATCGGTATGAAGGTCGCGGTCAGGCCGACGTAGCTCACGATGCCTGGTATCCGCGTGGTCCCTTGCCGCAGGGCGAAGGTTGCCGTTGTGACCGTCAACGGGTCCATGGCTTTGCTAAAGACGGCGGCGACCTTCTGGTTGACAGGCACGCCTAAAGTCCCATTGGCCGGAACGGTAGCGTTCACAAGTGGCCGTGTCGTGTCCGGGGTCACGCCTGTGGTGAAAGTCCAGCTAAAATCAGCAGCCAGAGGTGTGCCTGTCAGGCTTCTCGCCCCGGTTGTTACCGTGGCCGTGTAGACGGTCAGCGGCGCGAGAAAGCTAGTCGGTGTGAACGTAGCAGTCACGCCGGCATAGCTGACAACGCCTGCCACGGGTGTAGCCCCCTGCGTCAATGTAAAGGTGGAGCCGGTGATAGTCAGTGGATCCATCGCTTCGCTGAAAGTGGCCGCGACTGCTCCGCTGATCGGCACGCCAGTTCCGCCATTGCCAACAACGGTGGCAGCGGCGACTGGTGACACAGCAGCGACTGGTGACAAAGTGCCCGGCACTACCGGAGGGACTAGAGGGGGAACGGTGAAACTCACCGCTGGTGGAGCTGTGCTGAGAGTAGCACCGGTAGTAAAGCTCCAGCTAAAGTTCTCGGCCAGCTGATTGCCTGTCAAGCTCCTGATCCGGTGGCTAACCCTGGCGGTGTATTTGGTGTTAGGAGCAAGGTTATCTCTCGGAGTAAAGGTTGCCGTCACCCCGGCATAACTGACAACGCCCGCCACACGGTGCCCGCCACCATCACGGTCATCATCTTCAGCTTCTTCACCGTCATCATCGTTAGCTTTTCTTAATGCACGGTCATCATCGTTAGCTTTTTTTAATGTAAAGGTTGCCCTGGTGACCGTTGAAGGATTCATCGCCTCACTGAACATAACGGCAATCTTCTGATTGAGGGCGACATCCGTGGAAGAGATGATCGGAACCGTGAAACTCACACTTGGTGCTGTTGGTGCTGTAGTTTGTGCTGAAGCAGAAAGGACACAGAAGAATAGTCCAATGCACCAGAGGATTACTGCTCGTTGCAACTTTACTTTACATCCAAACATCCAAACATCCAAACATCCAATTCTCCTTTTGATAAGAAATTTCTTGCATTTAAACTCCACCAACTTACCATAGGGCTTACTTTCGTTCAATGAGCAAACCTAGACAGATCAATCAGGGCATTCCCTGGACTCAACATCCAGGCGTTCTCCGGACCGAACATCCGTTATATTCGAACTGGCGTTCACGCAAAACGTTTCGGTCCTGGTGGATTTTTCGGATGTCTGTAAGCGGCTTGATGCCAATCCGCTCTCTCCCCTAACGCCACTGTCACTGTGGCCAGCGCCATGAAGACCTTGGGCGATGCTGTAGATCTGCGCGTCACGAGCGAAGGACATGGCACGGCCACCACCTGACGTTGCCCCTGGACGCGCGGTCGTGATGCTGCGCTACGGCACCCTTCGGTTTTCTCATCGCGGTTAAAATTGACGCGCTCCGCCGGTTGGACATTGACCCGCCCCCTACTGAGGCTCATGTCTTACCTGCTTTACTGGTTTCGCTACCTGAACCGGGTGCTCCGATATGGCACCGCGACCGAGACGGATGGCCCAAGTATCCAATCCAAGACCGGCACCCTGCAGAAGACACCATACACGCCTCTTCCGTGAGGAAGAGCGCAACCCCGGCGGCCAGGCCGGAGACGACGTGGACGGTGTCAGGGGTTCCTTGCCGGGTGAGCAGTACCATAACGGCCGCGAAGACCAGCACACCGGAGCCCAGCGGGCCGGCCCGAATGATCCCTCCGTTTCCGAAGGTCACACCGGGGAGATCACTACGATTTGTGTCCGAGTGTAACAGTCCTTCCGGGATTCGAGGCGGCGAGAGTTGCCAGCCTGGAAGGAACGGTGGCCCTCGTGGACGGGTACCAGCGGGTCGTGCGACAAGTTCACCCCCCTCCGGTAGTCCCTTCGCTGGCATCGTTTCGCTAGACGAGGCCCTGGGGGCTCGTGTCGCCGGCTCGATGGCACATGCGGGAACGGTTGTAGGACAACGACGGGCGCAGTCTGGATGCCGGCACTAACGAAGGGGTTGCTGAAGGACGATCGCGCCCAACTAAAGGGGGTCTTGGGATGCGTGTTGCGGGAGGGATCCCCGCGCTGCTCGAACGCCTGACCGCGCGTGACACGGAGATACTCGCAGAACTGGCGATCTGCCGGTATCTTCGGGTCGACCAGGTGCGGAGGTTGTACTTCCCGGATGCCTCCCTGGACCGGGTCGGCCAGCGCATGCGTCATCTCGCCGCTCGAGGCCTGGTGCGGAATACCCGCTATGCGGTGGATGGTCTGAGGAGGTACTCGTATTGGCACCTGACGACCCTGGGGCTGACCCTCTCTCAGGAATTTGTGCCGGAGGACATCCCGTACCATACCGAGGCCGACATCCGCCTCAGACCGCATTTCCTCCCCCATTGCGCCGACACCGCCGAGGTCCGGGTTCAGCTGTTGCTGCTGTTCAATGCGGGCGCCATGGGCGACCATCTATATCTGTGCGGACCTCATGCCCGCCTGGAGGTGGAGGCACAGGGCGGCCAAGTCCGGCGGGCCGCGGCGGATGCGCTGGTTTCGGTCAAGATGCCCTGGCCGGGCGTCTCGTGGACGTATTGGATCGAGGTCGACGAAGGAACCATGACCCGAGGGGCTATGAGCAGGAAGGCGGCTCGAATCCATCGACTCTTACAACTCCATGACCGTCACCCGGACCCAGCCCGATCGTGGCTGCAGGGCCGGTACCTGACATTGGTCATCGTTTGTGCCCAGGAACGCCGGCGCCAGTGGTTGGGTGACGCTTTTCGCGCCGCGGGCTTCACCGGGCACGACCATCCTCGGGTCTGGACCCTGGCCTCCGCGGCGGATGCTGTCCAGGCCATCGCGGCCAGCGTACGTGAGGGGGAACGGCGATATACAGAGCAGCAGGCACATAGGACAAATGGGTTGCAAAGCTGCGAACAAGGCAACGCTGTATAATAGCAGCGTGGAGGTAACAGATATGACGTCTCCCAGGATCATTGTTGCTCCAGCCGTCATGGATGGGATGCCCTGCATTCACGGGCGCAGCATTTCCCGTGATGACCGGAGTGGCGATGATCGTCGACGGCAGGACGCCGGAGGAGGTCCTGGCCGAATATCCGGGCCGGCCCTCTCTCCGTTCGTCGCGGGAAGGGCTGAAGGATCAGATGTCAAGCTCGCGATCGAAGGTGCGCAACTTTCACCTTGTGCCAAGGTGAAAGTTGCGCACGACATCAATCGACCTTGTCATCGCCCTCGCAGGCAGGGCCTTTAGGCGGCGCCTCCGGCGCCGGAGGATGAGGGTAGAGGCTCTATGGTGAGAGCATGGGTCTCTGGGATAATCTCCTGTGGTGACCCGAGTTGACCTCCTTACCCCTGGCGCCCTTAACGATGCGTTTCGGGAGCGCATCGCCGGCGAGTCTATCCATGCAGCCTAACCGTCCTGTCCCTCGGGTGGCACGCACAGGCCGGATTTGCTAAATTCCAGGCGGGAGGCCAATGCGGCGATCAATTAAAGCGTATGTCAGCCGGAGCGATGGATTCTACGTCGCCGAGTGCGTGGACGCGCCCATCGTCACGCAGGGCCGGACCTTGGACGAAACGATGGCTAACCTGCAAGAGGCGGTGGCGCTCTATCTCGATGGCGAAGATCCTGTCGCGCTCGACCTCGCGCCGGCCCCCGCGCTGATTGTTACCATGGAGATTGAGCCCGCAGCCCGTGCCGGGTAGGCTGCGGGCGCTCTCAGGCCACGCCGTCGCATCGATCCTGGCCGACTTCGGGTTTGCCCGAGTTGGACAAACCGGCAGCCACCTGAAACTTCGGCGCACGGGTCCCATGGGGGAGCGCCAGACATTGGTGATTCCGCTCCACGGCGAGCTTGCCCCAGGAACGCTGCGGGCTATTTTTCGCCAGGCATCCCGGTATGTTCCGCAGGATGAGTTGCGGCCGCGCTTCTTCACCGAGTAATAGGTGCAAGGCCTCCTGACCGGTAGGTTTCCCATCAGCGCACCAGAGACGCACGTATACTCCACCTCGGCCGGATTCCCTAACCCCCGGCGAGGTACCACCGCGTGCCCAGGACCAGTC
>DATHLI010000521.1:0-1511 GCA_035488355.1 bacterium
GGCTGTTCGGCGTGTCGGGACACCCGAATCGCAGCGGCAATGACGGCACCATCACGCGCTTCGGCTGGAAGGCCCAGAACAAATCTCTGCTGCTGTTCTCCGCCGAGGCCTACAACGTCGAAATGGGCATTTCCAACCTGATCTTTCCCCAGGAGCGGGACGAGACCCCGGCCTGCCAGGGGCTCGGGAATATGACACCCAACGACACGGCCACGTTCAGCGCCCTGACGCCGCCGAATTCCGCAGTGTTGTCGGACATGGAAGGTTTCGCCGATTTCATGCGCATGCTGGGTCCGCCCGTGCCGGCGCAGCCGACCGTCTCGACTCAACATGGTGCGGCCGTGTTCACGGCGGTGGGCTGCGGCTTGTGTCACACGCCGGTGCTCGCCACCGGCCCGGCAATCGCGGACGGTGATGAAAATACGCCGAGCATCGCCCTGTCGAACCAGCCGGCGCGGCTGTTCTCGGATCTGCTCGTCCATCACATGGGCGCGGCACTGGTGGACGGGATTACGCAGGGGAGCGCGGGGCCGGACGAATTCCGTACGGCCCCGCTGTGGGGCGTCGGGCAGCGCGTGTTCTTCCTGCACGACGGCCGGACCAGCAACTTGATTCACGCGATCCGCCTGCACGCCAGCCCGGGGAGCGAAGCGACCCTGGTGGCGCTGACGTTCTTCTCCCTGAGCATTCAGGATCAGCAGGACCTGATCTATTTCCTGCGCTCGCTCTAGATCCGAGCGGCTTGCCTGCGGCGCGCGGGCGGCGCCTATCGCTCACCTTGAGGGTTGCGTGCGTGATCTGACCTAGGCGTCGGGAACCGGCTTCTCGCTCACCATCGTCAGCACGTCGTAACTCGCGACCGGCTCGCCGCTCTGGTTGCTGATCGCCGTGTCCCAGCGCACCTCGCCATAGCCCGCCCCGAGGCGGAGCGATTTCTCCTTGCAGGTGAGGCGCACCCGGATGCGATCGCCGGGCTTCACCGGCTTCAGGAATCTCAGCCCGTCGATCCCGTAGTTGGCGAGCACCGGACCCAATGGGGGATCGACGAACAGGCCCGCCGCCGCCGAGATGAGGAAGTAGCCGTGCGCGACGCGCCCGCCGAAGAGCGGATTGCGGGCCGCTGCGGCCTCGTCCATGTGCGCGTAGAACCTGTCGCCCGAGAGTTCCGCGAAGCGCTCGATGTCCCCCACGGTGACCTCGCGCTCGGGGGAGGTGAAGGTGTCGCCGATGGCGAGCTCCCCGAAGGGCTTCCTGAAGGGATGTCTGCCCGGGTCGAGCTCGCGCGCGCCCTTGACCCAGCGGCCGGTCACCGCCGTGACGACATCCGGAGTGCCCTGAACCGCCGTACGCTGCATGTAGTGCAGGACTCCGCGGATGCCGCCCATCTCCTCGCCGCCGCCGGCCCGGCCCGGTCCGCCGTGCACGAGGTGCGGGAGCGGCGAGCCGTGTCCGGTGGACTCCTTCGCGCAGTTCCGGCTCACGACCAGGATGCGCCCATGGAAAGGCGCAAG